>CBIGXK010000089.1:0-12119 GCA_966193805.1 uncultured bacterium
GTCCAGCGTCGATTTGATCCAATTTTGCAGGTATTGGTATTTCACTTCCTTTTCGCCTTCCGGCAGTTGCTGCACGTGGTCGGTTTCAACGGGCTCGAGAAATTTGAATTCGCTGATCAGCAGGTCGTCCTGTTTGTCGGCTTTGGTGGCAAGTTCTTTCAGTCCATAATACATTTTATTGGGTGTAGCCGTATTTAGCGGCGTGTTGAACTGCATGCATACCAGGTCGTCTTTCATCGAAAAGCGCGAGTAGTACAGGTTGAAGTTCATTTCGAGCAGGCGGCGCATCACGGGTATGCTGGGCTCCGGCATCCTGGCCATTTTTATTTCTGCCCTTACCCGGTCGCTGGTTACCTCCCCGTTCACCACCTTCGAACCCTGGTATACGGTAAAATGGGTAACGCCGTCCTTTTTTTCCAGTTTCACGTTATCCTGTTCTTCATCGCACAGGTAGTCGAAAAATGCGTCTATGCTTTTTTGGTATTCCTTCTCTTTAAAAAAATTGTCGGCCTCGGTCCACCGTTCCACCTTCTGTGCCGATTTATTATTATCCGAATATCGTCCGAAGGCGATGGCGGGATCGTCTTCTTTTCTTTTCATCCATCCGAATAATATGTCCAGTACCATGCTGATCTTTTTAACCTGCGAAATTGGTGCAGAATTTAGTGAAATTGGCGGGAAATACACCACGTTTTCACCGCTTTAAGTTCATTCGGCGTTTTGACGTTTTTCCCTTAGGTTTGCTGAAATTCATAATTTTCCTGCGCATGAAGTTCATCGTTTCTTCGTCAGCTTTACTGAAGCAACTGCAACAGATCAGTGGTGTGATCAATACCAACACGGTTCTTCCGATACTCGAAGATTTTCTTTTTGAGGTGGAAAAGAATAAGTTGAACGTGGTGGCCACCGATCTGGAAACGGTGATGAAGGTACAGATGGAAGTTGAGGCCAATGCATCGGGAAGGGTTTGCATTCCGGCAAGAATACTGGTCGATTCGCTCAAGAACATCCCCGATCAGCCCCTCACTTTCAATATTGACAAGAATTTTGGTGTGGAGATCACCAGCGACAACGGAAAGTACAAGGTGATGGGCGAAAATCCCGACAATTTTCCGAAAGAACCGGCCGCAGACGATACAACATCATTCGCGATCAGTTCATCCGCGCTGGTTACCGCCATCAATAAAACATTGTTTGCGGTCAGCAACGACGACCTTCGGCCGGCAATGACGGGCGTGTTTTTTGAAATGTCGAAAGATGCGCTGCAATTCGTATCAACCGATGCCCACCGCCTGGTGCGCTACAAGCGTTCGGATGTTAAGTGCCCGCGGGCCGATTCGATGATCGTTCCCAAAAAGCCACTCACGCTGCTGAAGTCGGCCATGCCGATAAATGAAGACGAGCTGACCGTAAAATACAACAGCAACCATCTTTTTGTGACGCATGGCACCACCCAGATGAGCTGCCGCCTCATTGACGCCCGTTTTCCTGATTACAAAGTGGTGATTCCGGTCGACAATCCTTACAAACTCACCGTCAACAAAGCCGATTTCCAGGGTGCGCTCCGCAGGGTGAGCATCTTCAGTAATAAGAGCACAAACCAGGTCGTGATGAGTATCTCCGGCAGCGAGCTGCAACTGGCCGCACAGGATGTTGACTTCTCTTTCGAAGGAACGGAAAGGATGAAGTGCCAGTACAACGGCGAAGATCTGCAGATCGCGTTCAATGCAAAGTTTCTCATCGAGATGCTGAACGCCGCAGAAAGCGACGAGGTCACGATCGACCTTTCTACACCCACCAAGGCCGGCATACTGAAACCCGCCACGCAGGCCGATGGCGAGGACCTGCTGATGCTGGTGATGCCGCTGATGCTGAATACCTGACGCTCAACAATCCGCGTATGAACATTATCGCTATGATTCCCGCACGGTATGCGGCTACCCGGTTTCCTGCCAAGCTGATGCAGCAATTGGGCGATAAATCCGTCATCCGCCACACTTACGACAACACCGTAAAAACCGGCCTCTTCACCGATACCATCGTCGTTACCGACAGCGACATTATTTTTAAAGAGATCTCCTCTCACGGCGGCCGGGCCCTCATGAGCAAAAAGCAACATGAGAGCGGCAGCGACAGGATCGCCGAGGCCGCTGCCGGCCTGGAGGTGGACATCATTCTGAATGTGCAGGGCGACGAGCCTTTTGTGAAGAAGGAACCGCTCGAAAAACTGCTCGCCGTATTCAGCGACCCACAGGTGCAGGTGGCCTCACTGATGCAGGTGATGAAAGATGAAAAAGTGGTGCGCGACGAAAACTATGTAAAAGTGGCCACCGATCTACAAGGCAACGCGTTATTTTTCAGCCGAAGCATCATCCCATACCCGCGCAACAAGGAAGTGGCAGTCACATTTTACGAGCACATTGGCGTTTATGCTTTCCGCAAACAGGCGCTGCTCGATTTTACCGGCTGGCCGCAAACACCGCTCGAAATCGCTGAAAAAGTAGAATGCCTGAGATACCTCGAACATGGGGTTCCCATCAGGATGGTTACCACGGAGTATATGGGCGTCGAAATAGATACGCCCGCTGACCTTGAAACCGCAGCAAAACTTCTGTAAATAAAAAACTGGCCTTTATGAACAAGCCCTTGTGGGGAATCGACCTTGGCGGAACGAAAATAGAAGGAGTTATTCTCAAATCCATGGATGACCCCACACCCGTTTTGCGCACGCGCATTGATACCGAGGGGCACAAAGGCTATGAACACATCGTTCAACAGATCGTAAAGCTGGTAACGCTGATGCAGGACGAGTCCGGGTTAACACCGGCGCACATCGGCATGGGCACGCCGGGCGTGCTTGACCCCCTTCTTCAGACCATGAAGAACTGCAATTCGACCGCCCTCAACGGCAGGCCGCTGAAAAAAGATATCGAAGAACTGCTCGGAATCCCTTTTGAGCTCGCGAACGATGCCAATTGCTTCGCCCTGGCCGAAGCGCGGCTGGGCGTTGTGAAACAGGAGGCTCCCGATGCCCGCGTCGTTTTCGGCATTATCCTGGGCACAGGTGTTGGCGGCGGCATCGTATTTAACGGACAGGTTTGGAACGGTACCCATGGCATTGCCGGCGAATGGGGACACAACTTTCTCGATGAATCGGGCGGACCGTGCTATTGCGGTAAAACTGGTTGCGTGGAAAAAGTTTTGTCGGGACCCGCATTGCAGGATTATTACGCTTCGCTGACCGGCAAAAAGCTATCGTTGAAGGAGATCGTGGACCGGGCAAACGATAATGGAGATGAAGCGGCTTCCAAAACCATGGAAAGACTCCTTCATTTTTTCGGAAAGGCGATCTCGGTGGTGACGGATATTCTGGACCCGGACGTATACGTTGTGGGCGGCGGTGTTGGGAATATCGACCTTCTTTATCAAAAAGGCACCGCATCTTTGCAAAAATTTATTTTCAACAACAGGGTGGACGTTAAAATTCTAAAGCCCTCGCTGGGCGACAGCGCGGGAGTTTTCGGCGCGGCTGTCCTCGTGGATTTTTAAACCAGATGAACAATGAAGTTTCGAAATTTTAAAATGGTGGATTATGTGGTGTACGGACGTGGCAGCTTCGACCAGCTCGATGAAATTATTGAACCGAAGAGAAAGAATGGTTCACCAATGATATTCCTGGTGGACCATTTTTTTGAAGGCAAACCGCTGGCCGGCCGTGTTCCGGTAAAAGACAGGGATAAGATAATCTTTATAGATGTTACGCACGAACCCAAGACCTCGTATGTCGATAAGATTGCAGGCCAACTGAAAGAAGAATTTGGACAGGTAAGCGGCGTCGTTGGCATTGGCGGCGGTTCGGTGATGGACATGGCGAAAGCCGTTTCGCTGATGATGACCAACCCCGGTTCTTCTGCCGACTACCAGGGCTGGGACCTCGTTAAAAATCCCGGTGTGTACAAGGCCGGCATTCCCACGCTCAGCGGCACCGGCGCCGAGGTGTCGCGTACAACGGTTCTCACCGGTCCCACGCGCAAGCTCGGTATGAATTCGGATTTTACGCCCTTCGATCAAATCGTACTCGATCCGCAACTCACCGCTAATGCGCCGGTAAACCAGCGGTTTTATACGGGTATGGATTGTTATATTCACTGCATCGAAAGCCTTGAAGGAACCTACCTGAATGAGTTCAGCAAATCGTACGGTGAAAAAGCTTTAGAGTTGTGCCGTAAAGTGTTTGTTCAAAAAAACAAGTGGGACGATGAATGTGACGACCAACTGATGATGGCTTCCTACGCGGGTGGAATGAGCATCGCTTATTCGCAGGTTGGGGTTGCGCACGCCGTTAGCTACGGGCTGAGTTATTTATTGGGCACGAAACATGGCATAGGAAATTGTATAGTATTTGATAAGCTGGAGGAGTTTTATCCGGAAGGTGTAAAGGAATTCAAATACATGGTTGAAAAGAATAAGGTGGATATTCCGCAGCAAATTACAAAAGGACTGACAGACGACGACTTTGACAAAATGATCAACGTGTCGCTGGGCATGAAGCCACTGTGGGAAAACGCACTGGGAAAAGATTGGGAGAAAATCATGACCAGGGACAAACTTCGCGCACTCTACGAAAAGCTGTAATGATCATACATGCAGATCAGGCCAGATAAATATTTACGTTTTTTAGGCGTTCCCGCATTGTTTGGAACCGACAGGACAAAACGTATCCTGGCCGTTAATCCCACCATACCACCCACCCGGGAAGAGGCAAGGGATGTTCGCGTATTCGTATACGATTACAACAGCACGGAACTGCAACAGTACGAGTTCAGCAGCATTGCCGAATGTTATTCTTTTCGCAGCAATGAAAATACCACGTGGATAAATATTGACGGCCTCAGAAAGAAAGACGTGGAAACCCTCGCGCAGCAGTATGAGATCCACAACCTCATTGTTGAAGACATCCTCAGCATCAACCAGCGGCCGAAAATGGATGATATCAACGGCATCCTTTTTTGCCTGCTGAACATGTTATATTTCAACGATAGCACAACAACCGTTGAGCATGAACAAATCAGTATTATTCTTGGTAAGAATTATGTGATCACTTTCCAGGAAGATGCCAAACGCGATGTGTTCAATCCGCTGCGCGACAGGCTTAAGATCGCCAATTCAAAGTTGCGGCAAAACGGCCCTGACTTTTTGTGTTATGCCCTGCTCGATCTGATTGTCGACAATTATTTCATCGTCATGGAATCGCTGGGTAATTGCATCGAACAGTTGGAAGAAGATGTAATTCGTGTAAGCAACACGCGCACATTGGCGCGCATCAACAAACTGCGCAAAGAGCTGATCGTTCTTAAGCGAAACATCACGCCCGTTCGCGACCTGATCGGAGGAGTGATGAAAAGTGAAAGTGAGTTGCTGCAGGAACGAAACGTGAAATATTACAAAGACGTTTATGATCACATCATACAGGCGCATGATCTCACCGAAAACTACCGCGATGTGCTCATGAACATCCAGGACGTTTACATCAGCAACGTAAACTTAAAAATGAATGAGGTGATGAAGGTGATGGCAATAGTGACCTGCCTCCTGGCGCCGCCCACCGTTATAGTCGGCATTTTTGGAATGAACTTCGAAAACATTCCGTTTGCACATACGCATGCTGGCTTTTACCTCACTGTTTTTATAACGGTGCTGATCCCCGCAATTATGCTTTGGGTATTTAAGAAGAGGGGCTGGTTTTAGTTTTTCAATTTGAAGATCGGCACCGTACTGCACGGTTCTCCATACATCAGGCTCTTCACCACCGGCCGAAGCTTGAGTGATATTTGCAGGTAGGCATATTCTGCGATGGACAGGTCGCCGCAACCTTTTACAACAACCCTTTTGCCTTCAAACTGGGCGGCGTCGATTGCCTCTATTCTTTTTAGCATTACCTGTTTCAGCGCTTCGCTTTCATTGCCGAGCACCACATCGCTGGCAATGGGTTGAAGGTAGGTGGCCACCAGCATGTATGCCCATGCGGGGATGATGGCATCTGCAGTGCAGGTCACCGCCACTATCTTACCCTGGTAAATGGTCCAGTCGAGTTGCTGAAGATCGTTTCTGAAGTCTTTTTCTTTCAGGATAAGTTCCATGAATAGATGGTTCTTCAGATCAAACAACGCGATTTTCTCACGGGGATAATAATCTTCAAGGTCGAGCTGCACCAGGGAGCTGCTGGAAACTTTATTGACAATTTCCTGTTCCATGGTGCAAAGTTACCGTTTTCGGCACTAAAAGAACTTGTGCCGGTAGTCCTTGATTGTCACGGTCTTCTTCAATACCTCGCTGATGAACTGGGGATTTGAGTAGGCCCTTTGTCCGGCCTGCACCATCTGCTGTTGCTGTTGTTGAACATCGCCGGCGCCGGTTGCCACCGCGCTTACATTGTCCACTTTAACAACAAAAACGCCACCGTTACCGGAGATGGCAGGAGATACTTTTGCCTGGAACGCTTTGTTAAATGACGCCCCGATAACTTTCGGCTCCTGGCCAACATTAGGAATAAAGGAGCTGCTGAACATGATGCTGTCGGCTTTTGTCACTTGCTGGCTGGTTGCTTTTGCTGCGGCGTCCAGCGTTGCGGCATTGCCTATTTTAGCGGTGATCTGTTTTGCTTTTTCTTCGTTCCTGAGAATGCTTTCTACGAGCGGCCTTGCTTTTTCAACAGGCATCAGGCCCTTTTCGTACACCCGGGTTAAAACGGGCACCACAACCTTGTCTTCTACCTGGAACGGCGTTTCGGTAACATCGCCGGGTTCGGCATTGAATACCCACCTTACCACCTCGCGGCTGCTTCCCATACCGTTGATCATCGCGTCGAGCGGTTTAATGTCGGTTGCGATGAGCTTATTGTAATTATGCTTCTTCGCGTTGGCATCGAACTGCTTCCTGTCGCGGCTCTCGGCGGCAAATTGCGAGGCGAGGCCGTTGGCTTTTGAGAGCGTTTCATCGCTCGGCGTAATGGCCTTGGTGAATTCTGCTATTTTATACGCCGGTTCGAAATTCTTTTGATTGAGCACTTCAATGTAGTGGTACCCGGAATAAGTGGGGTTATCCACCTTCACCGTTTTCTTGTCGCCGGCCTTGCCATAGAACGCCACTTCTGCGAACTCCCTGCTAAGATTTGGGAACTGCGAAGAAGTGAAATCATATTCTCCGCCGGTTTGCTTGCTGCCTTCATCGTCCGAATATTGCAGCACCATTAAATTGAAGTTGGCGCCGTTGCGGATGGCGGTGGCGATGCTGTCTATTCTTTGTTTGGCAACGGAATCAGGAAGTGTCGGCCTGCCCTGGTCGGCGGTTTTAATCAGTATGTGGCGAACCTTTACGCTGTCCGGCATCGTTCTTTTCTCCATCATCTTTGCCAGTACGTAGTTGCCGTTCTCGAGGTATGGCCCTGCCACCTCTCCTTCTTTCAAACCCACCAATGAATCGAGATTGTCGGTCCTTAATTTTGATTGCAGTACGAAGGCATCCTGGTAGGTGGTTTCGGACCCGTTCCTGATCATGAATGCAGAGACGTCGGTTGAAGTCGCGAATTCGTCTTTCAATGCGGATACCTGCGACAAAATAGCTGCGCTGTCAGCACCGGTGGGACCGGCGTCGAACATCACATATTCTATGGAGCGGGTATCATCTTCCATTTTGTATTCATCCGGATGTTTGGTGATATAGGCCCTGACAGCCTCATCGGTAACCTTCACCGCGGAATCGCTTACTGTTGAGTAGGGAACGTTAACGTAGCTGATAGATGCCTTCAGGCTGTTGTCGGCATTTATTTTTTCCACCAGCCATTTGGGAACATACATGCTGTTGCCAAGCAATGAAAGATATTTTTCTTTCTGCCTGCCCTTGGAAATGGCCGGCAGGTATTGGGTGAAGAAGCTGGCATAAGCCGGCGAATTCTTTTGTTTCCTGAGCGCCTGTATTTGCTGGTAGGCAGCGTTGGCATCGTACTGGCCGGTTTTAGGGTCAGTAAATTGCTGCCGGAGATCCTGCGGCGGGTTTTCGCCATATAAAATGTCGCTCAGTTCTTTGTCGGATACCGAGATGCCGAGGTTTTCATACCTCTCGGCCATGATCGCGTCGTCCACATATTCGTTCCAGAGGCTTTCGCGAATGTTTTGCCTCATCATATCGTTCATTGGGTATCCCTGCTGGCGGTAAATTTCTTCCGCTCTTTTCACTCTTTCCTCGAATGCGGCGGCATCGATCTTGGTACCATTTACAACGCCAAGTGTGGTACTGTTGCCCGAAATGAGCCCACCGCTGCGAAAGCTATCCTGCACTATAAAGGCTATCAGGGCCACGGCTATGGCTCCGATGATGATCCACGCAGCTTTATCACGAATAGTTTGAATTATTGACATAATATTATATGGCGTTTATTTAACGGACGGCAAAAATAGGCTAAAATGGTAATCTGTGAAACACACCGTGGAAACAACATTCACAGTGCAACGTTGAAAACCTAAAAATGGTGTTGATAAACCCGCATTTTTCTTTCGCCGGATGTAGAAGAGTTGGTTTAAAACTTTTGGGGTTTGATGTGGAGCCGGAACCGATGTACAGAAATGTGGATTTATACAGTTTGTGTTAACACGAAAAATCGGTGCATGCGGCCAAAAGATATCCAGCCTGTTTTTTCTTCTGCAGCGTGAATAACTGATGAAGATGCAGTGCTGGCAAAGAAAAAGAGTGTTAACGTTTTGTGGATAGCTGTGGATAAAGCAGCCTTTGTAACTTTGCCAAATACCGGCTGAAGATTTTATCCCCGAATCCACAGCCGTAATAGTAATAGGTATTTTATATAAATAAGTATTATTATTAAATACTACAGGAGTTATAAACATGGAAGAAGTACTGGAAGACCAAATAGAAAAAATTGAGAAACGCGGTTTTTTGGACGTGGCGATCGATCCAACGCTTGATTTGTTCGAAGAGATCGAAAAGCTGAAGAAGGAAAAGAACGCTGTGCTGCTCGCCCATTATTACCAGGAACCGGATATACAGGATGTTGCTGATTACATTGGCGACAGCCTTGGGCTGGCGCAGTATGCCCAGAAAACGAAGGCCGACATGATTGTTTTCGCCGGCGTTCACTTCATGGCCGAAACTGCGAAGATTCTCAATCCCGAGAAGAAGGTAGTGATACCGGACCTAAACGCCGGGTGTTCGCTCTCTGATTCGGCACCCCCGGCGCTGTTCAAAAAATTCAAGGATAAGCACCCGGATCATATTGTGATTTCTTACATTAACTGCTCCGCAGGCATCAAGGCGCTTAGCGACATCATCTGCACCAGCAGCAATGCGCAGTATATCGTCGAAAGCGTGCCCCGTGAGCAGCCTATCATCTTCGCACCCGATAAGAACCTCGGATCTTATTTGAGCCGCAAAACGGGCCGCAATATGCTGTTATGGAACGGCGCCTGTATGGTTCATGAAATGTTCAGCCTGGATAAGATCATGAAGTTGAAGATGCAGCATCCCAATGCAAAAGTGCTGGCGCATCCCGAGTGTGAAGAGATCGTGCTGAAGATGGCGGATTTTATCGGTTCCACGACCGGCCTTCTCAAGTTCAGTCAGAATGATTCGGCTCAGGAGTACATTGTGGCCACGGAAACGGGCATTTTGCACCAAATGCAGAAAGTTTCTCCGAATAAGGTTTTTATTCCGGCCCCGCCTACCAACAGTTGCGCGTGCAATGACTGTCCGCACATGAAACTAAATACATTAGAGAAGTTGTATATATGTATGAAATTTGAGGTGCCTGAGATATTTATGGATGAGGAGATAAGGCTGGCCGCCAAGAAGCCGATTGACAGAATGTTGGAAATCAGTGCGCAGCACGGGCTTTGACACGGCGCATTTTCAAAATGCCTATCGCTTGTTAGTCACCTTTACGTCTTTGCGAAGTTTGGCCTTGCCAATAGTCGTGCCCTTAGAATAATTTGCGCCGTTCTCTGAAACCTCACCTGCCCATGTACACCATCAGAATTTGAACGTCGCTGGGATTAACGCCTGAGATGCGGCTCGCCTGCCCGAGCGTTTCAGGTTTTATCTTCTTGAATTTCTGGAGTGCCTCATTGGAGAGCGCCGTGATCTTGTCGTAGTTAAAATTCTCCGGGATCTTCAATTGCTCCAATTGTGACATCTTTTTCACCAGTTCCTTTTCTTTCTCGATGTAAACATCGTATTTGATTTGGATCTCGGCCTGTTCTATGGCTTCGTTGGTAAAGCCTGTCAGTGCTTTTTCAATGGCCGGCACTGATTTTTTCATGGACATGAGATCGATATTGGGCCGCAGCAGGATCTGCAGTGCCTTTTGCTTTTGATCGATGCCGGCCGAATTTTTTGAGGAGAGGTAAGGATTGATCTCTTCGGGCTGCAGTGACGTTTGTTTCAGAAATGCTTTGATTTGATTTACCTGTTCCTTTTTTGCCAGTAGTTTTTCCATTCTTTCCTGCGAGGCCAGTCCCAGGCGGTAGCTCATTTCTGTGAGGCGGAAGTCGGCATTGTCCTGCCTGAGGAGGGTCCTGAATTCTGCCCGCGAGGTGAACATCCTGTACGGCTCTTCGGTTCCTTTGCTGATGAGGTCGTCGATGAGTACGCCGATGTAGGCCTCACTTCTTTTCAGGATCAGTGGCTCGAGCTCTCTTACTTTTTGGTGGGCATTAATGCCTGCCATGAGTCCCTGGCAGGCGGCTTCTTCGTAGCCGGTGGTTCCGTTGATTTGTCCGGCAAAGAATAAGTTGCTGATTATCTTGGTTTCAAGTGAGTATTTAAGCTGTGTAGGCGGAAAATAATCGTATTCGATAGCATATCCCGGCCTGAAGAATCGCGCATTCTCAAATCCCTTCACTTTTCGCAGGGCGGCGTATTGTACTTCTTCGGGCAGCGAGGTGGAAAAGCCGTTTACATAGATTTCGATGGTGTTCCATCCTTCGGGCTCTACAAAGAGCTGGTGCCGTTCGCGTTCGGCGAAGCGGTTGATTTTGTCTTCGATGCTGGGGCAATAGCGGGGCCCGGTCCCTTCTATCCTCCCTGTGAACATCGGACTTCTGTCGAACCCCGTTTTTAGCAGGTCGTGCACTTCCTGGCTGGTGTAGGTAATCCAGCAGCTTCTTTGTTTTATGGGTTTTGGCGTGTCGAGAAAAGAAAAGCCGGTTATTTCGTCGTCGCCCTTTTGCTCCTCCATTACGGAATAGTTGAGGCTTCGGCCATCCACGCGCGGAGGTGTGCCTGTTTTGAGGCGGTTGCTTTCAAAACCGACGGATACGAGCTGTTCGGTGATGCCTGTTGCGGCTTTTTCGGCTACCCTACCCCCGCCGAAGCGTTTTTCGCCGATGTGGATGACGCCGTTTAGGAAGGTTCCGCTGGTAATGACGACTGATTTGGCTTTTATTTCATGTCCCAGGCTGGTGACAACGCCGCAAGCGCGGTCATCTTTTATCAATAATGCTTTGACGGTATCCTGGTAAAAGTCGAGGTTTGGTGTTTGTTCGAGCATTTCGCGCCACGTGGTGGAAAAAAGCATGCGATCGTTCTGGGCGCGTGGACTCCACATGGCGGGGCCCTTTGAGCGGTTCAGCATTCTGAACTGGATCATGGATTTATCGGTAACGATTCCGGAATATCCGCCCATGGCATCAATTTCGCGGACGATTTGTCCTTTAGCAATGCCACCCATCGCGGGATTGCAGCTCATTTGTGCGATGGTTTGTAGGTTCATCGTGATCAGCAGCACTTTTGAACCGAGATTGGCTGCTGCTGCCGCGGCCTCGCAGCCTGCATGTCCGGCCCCCGCCACTATTACGTCGTATTCTGGAAACATTTTGCAAAGGTAAAATATATAGGGAGAGGAAATGGATGTTTCACGTGGAACGACCTTCTGTTTGTATCAGACAGGTTTCACGGCACGGCGCAAAGGAGACGCAAAGAAGTTTCCCCCGCTGGCGGAGATGGCCAGCAGAAGGGAGACGGTTTTCAGTTTTAAGTTTCGCCCGAAGGGCAACGGTGTCCCCCGCTGGCGGGGGTGGCGCGCAGCGCCGGGGGTGGACCTGTACAATTGA
>CBIGXK010000090.1:0-12062 GCA_966193805.1 uncultured bacterium
TATCCGCACAAAACGGTAACCCGAAAGTTTTTCTTCTATAGTCTTCAAACTCATTTTCGTGATGACCGGCCTGTTTGAACTCGAGAGGTAAATTTTGGCATAATCCTTCATGCCCTCGATGTACAAAATCTCCTCGACAGTAATCTTAACCTGGTTATACTCGACATAAACAAAAAAATACCCGGGCTTATCATCCTTTACAGGAGTTTTTTGCTGAAGGCTAAACCGTTCGTACGCCTTGTTGCACGCTTTCATGAAGCGCTCGAACGAAACAGGCTTCAGAAGATAATCAACCGCATTCAGCTCAAATCCTTCGACCGCATGTTCCGAATAAGCGGTAACGAAAATAATCATCGGAGGCTGCTGCAACGTTTTGATGAAGTGCAATCCATTCAGCCCTGGCATTTGAATATCCAGGAAAATGAGATCGACAGGCTCCCTGTGCAGCACCTCTGCGGCCTCGAGTGCATTCCTGCATCGCGAAACAAGTTGCAGGAAGGGCACCTTCTGAATATTGTCAACCAAAAGGTCGAGCACATATTTTTCATCGTCTACCGCAATGCACTTCATCATGACAAGTCGAGTTTTAAATCAATGGTAAATATTTGGTCTTCATCGGTTAGGTTCAGTTGAAATTTGCCGGGGTACAGCAGGTTCATCCTGTTCCTCACGTTAGCCAGGCCAATGCCTGAATTTTTATCTTTCGAACGGTTTTCTTTTTCATAATTGTTGCTCACCCTGAAATGCAGGTTCCCATTTTCAGCACTTAACCCGATCCGGATAAAAGGATCTTTCACCAAGCCTATGCCATGTTTGAACGCGTTCTCGATAAAAGGAACGAGCAGCATCGGTTCAATGCGCGAGCCTGGCGAATCATTTTTGATCATCACCTCTGTTGCTGCATCTTCGCCAAACCTCAGTTGCTGCAACGCTATATAATTTTCCAGGTGCTCAATCTCCTCCGACAGCGGAATTTGTTCCTGGTTGGATTCATACAGCATGTACCTCAGCAATTCCGACAACCTGATCAACGAGGGTTCGAGGATGTCTGATTTCTGCCTTGCCAGCGAAACCATATTCGCCATCATATTGAAAAGAAAATGCGGGCTCACCTGCGATCGCAGGAACTTCAATTCCGCCATCAGCCTTTCCGACCTGGCTTCCTTTTCGAGCCTTTCAAACCGTATGCGATCGCTGATGAGGCGGTAAATGATGCTGCCCGCGATAAAGGGTACGATGGAGAAAAAGATGATTCGCCTGTTGATGTCGGTAAGTATGAAATCGGGATCCAGCCGGAGAAAAAGCAGTTTCAGGAAATTCGAAAAGATCACCAGTGCCACCAAGGCCGGAAGATAAAGCCACCACCTTTTTTTGGTGAGCAGTTTCGGGTAAAGAAAATAAGCGTTGAAATAAAATATGCCGATATGAAATACGGACATGAGGAAGTAAAAATTATGGGAGAGCCCCGTGTAGTTTTCATCCTGCCCCTGGAAAATGATGGCGGGCAGGGTAAGCAATACCGCCCACACAATGACGTGTATGGCAGTGTTGGAATATTTGCCGAAAAGCATCTTCATTCGTTAAAATTATCGCCATAACGCGAAAATGGGCGCTTGTGTAGATAAGATGGTCAAATGAGATGACCAGTGCACCGTTTACGTATTCGTTTTTTGGAGCCAGGCCACTTTTTGTTCGCTGTTGTGGCTCATTCCAATGATGTTCTTATAAAGATCGGGCCTTCTTGCCTGAAGGTACCGGTGTCCGCCTGCCTTTGTGAGTTTGTCGCGCGTGAGCGAAGCCATCACAATCGAATCCTCAAATGTGCGGCACTCGGCAAGTATGTCGCCGAATGGATCGATGATCATCGAGCATCCGTTTTTTAATTGATCGTCATCCATTCCGATGGGGTTCGAAAAAATTGCATATATCCCATTGTCATAGGCGCGGGCGGGCAGCCATTTCATCAGCCATTCCCTCCCTTTCGGTCCATCGAATTCTTTTCTTAAAGCTTCCGGGTCGTTTTTCCTGTTTATCCACAGCGACGGATCAACGAACCCTGCGCCGGGCCTTGGGGAAGGCGTGCACATGGTGACGTGCGGCATAAAGATGATTTCGGCACCCAGCAGCGTTGTAGCCCTTACATTTTCGACGATGTTATTGTCGTAGCAAATGAGTATGCCGCATTTCCATCCATCAAGTTCAAAAGTAGTATAGCTGTCGCCGGGAGTTAGATGGGGATTGATGAAAGGATGCAGTTTTCGGTGTTTAGCCACGAGCCCGTTCCTGTCAACGCACACATACGCTTTAAACAGGTTATCGTCTTTATCTTTTTCAAACAAGCCGGCAAGTACGGTAATGTTGTGTTTTGCAGATATTTCCGTGAGCCTCCGCACACTTGGTCCATCCGGAATCAATTCCGCGAGGTCAAGCATTTGCTGTTTTGACAGGTGCCTCGCAAACGTGTACCCGGTAATCGAACATTCGTGAAATGCAATGGCCTGCGTTTTGCGACTGGCCGCTTCACCCGCAAGCTTTTCAATTATGCCAAGGTTGTATTCTTTGTCGCCGCTTTTATTTTCAAACTGTGCGGTAGCTACATTGATGGTATCGTTGTTCATTCAAGTGAAATTAAGCGTGAGCCAATTCAGGCGCCAGCAGCAAAATCCAGGTTTTCGGTAATGCGCCTGCCATTGCCGGCATAGGCGTTTTTGTACTTTGCTATCCTTTTCCTTGCTTCTTCCAGGCTGAGATTGTTCAAATTGATGTTCAGCAGATCAACGTACCAGGGCAATTTGATGTCGCTGCGCACATAATTTATCGCGATTTCCCTGGCAATGGGCAACGTTGTGTTCTTTGAAGCATCGTACACGTCTTTGTTATCTGCCTTCAGCAATTTTTCATATTCTTCTTCCAGCAACCGCTCGAAAATCTCCATTGAAAATATTTCACCGGTGTCCGTAAGCACTGCGTGCTTGTGTACCCATTCCCACAGGATGCTCAGCCTGATTTCGCCGGTGGCCATATCTTCCATCAAATACAAAATATTATCGTCGCCGAAGAAGTCGGCCGCCTTCAGCGCAGCGGCTTGCATCCCCTGTCCGAATGCATTGCCATATTGCAAGGCAACACTCAACAGGTTGCGTGCACCGCGAATGGTTCGCGAGCCGTCTTCCAGCAGTAATAAATCTTTTGCATCCTGTTCCGAATAACCCAGCCGCGGAAATTTTCTGCCCAGTTGGTTCAGTTCGCCGACCTTCTCCCATACCGGACGTACGATATTCACCATTTTCCAGTGCGCCACCCACTTGCCGCTTGCGCCTTCCCGCTGTTCTCTTTCGGCGCCGGCAACGGCTTTTTTCATGCTTGCGGCAACACCTTCCTTCGAGCCGACGGGAATATTCGGTTCCATGCCGCCCTGCCACAAGGCAAAATTGCCATTTGCATCTGGCGTATTCACTGCGCACCGCACACGGTTTTCGTAAATACGCATGTAACCATAGGTCATGGTAATGACCTCGATGTCGGGGTTGATAAATTTTTCGTTCCACGCCATCGCGTCCGAAACGCTGTTGATGTAATCCCACCTGCCGGTGTTATATCCCACGAAGTGCGTGCCCAGCGCTGCACGAATCTCCATCAATTGGTAAGTGGCTTCCAACTGTTCCACCAGCACATACACTTTAATTGTTCCATCGGCCAGTCCTATATGCTTTTCAAGAGCAGAAAGCATGTCGTTCCATAATGCAGCTTCTCCTGCCGTTTGGATTTTGGGTAGATAGAGTACAATAGAGGAGCCATTATCCTGTAATTGCTTGTAATTATTCACAACATACAGGCACAGGTCAACGATGGAAGCAGCGATGGCCGCGCCATTTTGGTCGCGCATATGGCGGTCGTCGAGGTGAAGGCCGCGTGCACGGAATAATTTCGTGGTGAAGTTTAATTGCTCTTGCCAATCTTCGATCAGCGTACGGCCAAAAAATCCCATCGACCAGTTATTCATTTCCGCGGCCACCACCTGTGCCACTTCCAAAAACAACGGGTCCTTGCTGATGGCGAGTTTTAAATTGCGCTGGTTGTCGAGCGACATGCTATTGATCTGCCCGAGGGCGTCCTCGCCGTCGAACATCCAGCCGTCAGCGCCGGAAAGCAGGGCATAGGCCACGTTCCTGATGCTGTTTTGCACGGGCGCATTCGGTTTTGCGGCGGGTCCGGTTCCCTGTATCCATTGCCGTTGCAGGTCTTTCGGAATTACTGCTCCTTCGAATTTTCCGTCTCTTGCATCCTGCACTTTGATGCTGGTACGTTCGATCATGTCATTGGGAGCTAAAAATGCTATTGGCATCTTTTTTTCCCGCCTTTCCAACCGGCGTTGTGTGCGCCGGTCCATCGCCTCTTTAATTTCTTTATTGAAATGTGCAAGAGCCGCAATGGCGCCGAGCGCCTCATCGGTATATACATCTTTGTAATCGTGCCTGAGGGTGCCGTTAATTTGTAAGCTCATTATTGTTGTTGCCTATGGTTTGAAGGATAAATACTGTCATGCTTAATGGGCCGTGCGCGCCGAGCACTAATGCCTGTTCGATGTCAGCAGTTTTGGAAGGGCCACCAATGAAACCGCCAAAACCATAATCGCCAGCGCCGATCCTTTCGTACGCTTCGTGCAGGGTGGGTATCACATCGCCCGCATTGACGAGCACGGCAAGATGCTGGCAAATGTAAGGAACGATGCGCTGCCCCATGGATTCTTCCGTGAGCCATGACGCGCCGTTTTCGGCCACCACGAAATGTGCCCTGATGATGGCCAACTCTGCATTCTCGAAGCTATGCGGATCGGCATCGGTGTTGACGGGTTCGGCGATATCAACAAGTTCGGGCAGCGTCGTAACAAACCTTTTTGATGAATCATATTGTTCGGCGATCATCTTTTTTACATCATCAATGCCGTTAACTTCCACAACGTTGCCCCCAATAGTCTTAAATACTTCCATGAATTCAGCGATGGCATCTTCTTTGTTTCCGCTGAATACACTGATATCCGGCAGCTCCGATTTTTCGGGCTGGTTCTTTGCAACATCTGCTAATATTTTATCGCGGCTTTTCATTGTTTTCGTTGTCCTTTTTCTCGTTTTTACTGTACCAGGAGGAGAATGATTCTTTGGGCGCAGCGGGCATGTCGCGCTGTTTGTACCACGGGTTCAATCCATTTTTCGCAACAAAGGGAACATTCTGCAGCACCCACCTGCCTGCTTTGCCGCCGCTATTGAATTTGCCGGGCGATGATAACGTCCAGGCCATGGCTTTCATGCCAAGCGCCTTGGCGTTGGTGGCGTATCCTTCCTTCACGATAACCTGCCGCCACTTGTACAGTTGCTCATGAATATTGATTTTTACCGGGCACACATTCGAGCACGAACCGCACAGCGTGGAAGCGAAGGGAAGGTCGGCGTGCTGCTTCATGTCGATGTTGGGGGCGAGGATGGCGCCTATAGGCCCCGAAATGGTGTTGTGGTAGCTGAGTCCGCCGCTCTTCCTGTACACCGGGCACGTGTTCATGCAGGCGCCGCATTTAATGCATTTCAATGATTCTCTGAAATCGGTGCGTGCCAATTGTTTCGTGCGGCCGGCATCAACGAGTATCAGGTGCAGTTCCTGCCCTTTACGGGGCTTTCGGTAATGGCTGGAATAAATCGTTATCGGCTGACCGGTTGCGCTTCTTGCCAGCAAGCGCAAAAAAATGCCGAGGTGCTTTTTCTGTGGCACCAATTTTTCGAGACCCATGGAAGCGATTTGCACTTCCGACAGGTGTGCGCCCATGTCGGCGTTGCCTTCATTCGTGCATACCACGTATTCGCCGGTTTCTGCAACGGCAAAATTCACTCCCGTCAATGCTGCGCGCCGCGTGAGAAATACGTTTCGCAGATGTTTGCGCGCCACTCTTGTCAGCAAGGTAGGATCAGATAATCCTTTTTCCGTTCCGAGGTGTTCATGAAAAAGTTCGCCGATCTCTTCTTTGCGTTTGTGTATGCACGGTAGTACGATGTGACTGGGTGGCTCGTTGTCTATTTGCTGGATATATTCACCCAAATCCGAATTGACCACTTCAATGCCGCGTTCATGGAGATATTCATTTAAATGACATTCTTCGGTGAGCATGGACTTGCTCTTCACCATCTGGTCTATTTCCTTCGCTTTGAGGATGGAGTACACAATTTCATTGTGCTCCTTTGCATCGGCGGCCCAGTGCACCTGCACGCCATTCTTGACCAGGTTCGCTTCGAATTGCACCAGATAATCGTGAAGGTTGGAGATGACATTTCTTTTGATCGCGGAGGCAGCTTCACGCAACTGTTCCCACTCGGGAATTTTTTTTGACGCCAAATCTCTTTTCGCCCTGATGTACCACAAGGCGCCATCGTGCCAGTTCACCCGTTCCTCATCTTTTATAAATCCGGCAGCCAGTGCCGCGTGATCTTTCGTACTCATAAGGAAGCGTTTAAAATTTCAGCGATGTGTACGATCTTCACCCCGCTTTTTTTCCTGTGCAACAGTCCTTCCATGTGCATCAGGCAGGAGAGATCGGAAGAAGTAATATATTCTGCTCCATTCTTTTCGTGATCGGCAACGCGGTCCTTACCCATTTTTGCTGACACGGCTTCTTCTGCCACACAAAATACGCCGCCAAAGCCGCAACATTCATCTTCCCTGTCGAGCGAAACCTGCTCCAATCCCTTCACCATGTTCAGCAACTGCTGCGGCTTTGAAAAAGGCGGTGCATTCAGCTCGCTCATTTGCGAAAGATGCAATCCGCGCAGGCCATGGCAACTGTGGTGAATGCCTACTTTGTGAGGGAAGCTGGCGTCCAGCTTCTCCACTTTTAATACGTCGGTAAGGAACTCTACAAGCTCATATATCTTTCCGCGAATATTTAGCGCCGCATCTTCGTGATCAGGTGAATGAAGATGGTCCTTCACATGCAGCACGCAGCTTGCAGATGGCGCAACAATGTAATCGAACGATGAAAAGTTTTCAATGAAGAGTTCATTGCAATCGTGCGACAGGTGTTCGAATCCTGAATTGGCCATTGGCTGCCCGCAGCAAGTTTGCCTTACCGGATAAATAACATCAACGCCCAGTTTCTGCAGCAGTTGAAGCGTAGCCCTTGCTGCATTGGGATAAAACTGGTTAACATAACATGGTATAAAAAGTCCTACTCTCATAACTGTTTCTTTCTTCCCATTGCGGTAACGAGGACGGCCAGTGCAATGATCACTCCGACCAGCGCCAGAAGGTACATATATCCTGTGAAAAAATCGGGGTTTACCGGCGTGGCATTCGGCGATTTCATTTCATATTCCGGGATGATGCCGCTGAATAAATAGGCTTGGGCCATCACGATACAGCAGATGAAGACCAGCATGATGAAGCTGTGCTTCACGGTTAAGCGGAACAATTGTGATTCTTTGCCCAGCAATTGTCCCGCCGCTGCGGCCACTGCAATGGATTGCGGAGATATCATTTTGCCTACCACGCCGCCGGATACGTTAGCAGAAACGGTTACCACCGGATCCACACCAATGGATGTGGCCGTTGCAGCCTGCAGTTTGCCGAACAAGGCGTTTGCAGAAGTGTCGGAGCCCGTAATGAATACGCCGAGCCACCCCAGCACCGGTGCAAAAAACGGAAACATGAAGCCTGTGCTGGCCAATGCTTCGGCGATGGTGAGCGTGATGCCTGAATCGTTGACGATGTAGGCAAACGCGAGCACCGCCGCAATGGTGATGATGGCATATTTTAACTGGCCGAGCGTGGCCACGAAAAGCTTTCTTGCTTCCGAAAATTTTAATCCCACCAGTGGCACCGATATCAGCGCGGCGATCAGTATGGAAGTGCCCGCCGCAGACAGGTAGTTAAATTTAAAAATGTGTGGAATGGCTTTGCCATTTCTGTCGATGATGGCATTATGGATGCCGGGGACCTCAAACTGGAACTGGCCGACGTAGTTAAACAGGTTTTTTATCGGCTGCATGCCCCACGCTATGATCATGATGGTAAGCAGGATGAATGGCGACCAGGCCCTGAGAATTTGTCCGCTGGTGTATTTGTTTTCCACTGCGATGGTTGGTTCCACTTCGTTTTCAAACCGCCAGATGGTTTTGGGTTTCCAGAATTTAAGAAAGATAATGAGGCTGATGATGGAACCCACGCCGGCGATAACATCGGGCAATGCAGGGCCCAGGAAATTTGAAGTGAACCATTGCAGGAGCCCGAAGCTGAGGCCGCATACGAGGATCGCCGGCAACACTTCTTTTGCTTTTTTCACGCCTGCCATAATGATGACGAGGTAAAAAGGCAGCAGTATGGAAAGAATGGGAAGCGTGCGGCCCACCATTTGCGAAATCGCGTTTTCGGGGATGGACGTCACCTGCGACGCCACCGTGATCGGAATGCCGATGGCCCCGAAGGCAACCGGGGCGGTGTTGGCGATGAGACAGATGCTTGCAGCGTAAAGAGGGTTGAAGCCGAGCCCCACAAGCATCGCCGCAGTGATGGCGACAGGTGCGCCAAAGCCCGCCGTACCTTCGAGAAACGATCCGAAGGAGAAGGCGATCAGCAGCGCCTGCAACCTTCTGTCGGGCGTAATGGATGCCATGAAGTGCCTGATCACTTCAAACTGCCCGCTTTTCACCGTGATGTTAAACAGGAACACGGCGCAAATAATGATCCAGCAAATAGGGAACAGGCCGTACAATGCACCGTTGGCAGCGGAAAGAAGTGCCAGGTTCACAGGCATGCGGTACACGAGCACGGCAATAAGAATGGCGATAACAGTAGCCGCAATGCTGACTTTATAGCCCTTCATTTTTTTGATGATGAGCCCCCAGAAGATAAAGAGCACGGGCACTACAGCGAGCAATGCAGATAAAGCGATACTGTCGAATGGGTCAATAACTTGTTTCCAGTCCATTATGTTCAGGCAATCGTAAAGACATCGAATATATTAACTTCTGCAAAACATTCAGCAGGAAACATTGTAACTTCAAGTGCAACCTGATCAACGATGACAACATCACCGCAAAATCATTCGCGCCGAAACTTCCTGAAAAATTCTTTGCTGTCCGGAATGTTATTGCCGCTTGCAAAAGGAAATCCATTCGCCACAACGTACAACTGGCCTGCAAAACCTTTACAGGTGCACATCTTTTCCAAGCATCTGCAGTTTCTCAATTATGAAGATCTTGCAGATGCTGCAAAAGAAATGGGATTCGACGGCGTTGATCTCACCGTGAGGCCCAACGGGCATGTGCTGCCCGAACGCGTGGAAGAAGATCTTCCAAAAGCCGTTGCCGCGCTGCAAAAAGCCGGCTTGCCGCCTTTGATCATGACAACGGCGGTGGATGACCCCCGGGATGCCATCGACAAAAAAGTGATCGAAACCGCTTCCAGGCTGGGTATAAAATATTACCGGATGAACTGGTTCGATTACAGGCAGGGCGTGAGCATGCCGAAGCAGATCGCGCAATTTGCGAAGCAGATAAATGAACTCAGCCAGATGAACCGGCAATATGGTGTTACGGGCGTGTACCAAAATCATGCGGGAAGAGGCGTGGGTTCTTCGATGTGGGAGGTGTGGCAGCTATTGAAAGAAGCAGACAAACAGCACATGGGATCGCAGTATGA
Organism: uncultured bacterium; assembly: GCA_966193805.1. GTDB lineage: Bacteria > Bacteroidota > Bacteroidia > Chitinophagales > Chitinophagaceae > Flavitalea. Next base: position 9,682 of record CBIGXK010000090.1, read on the forward strand.
CATCAGGCACGCCATGGTGGAAGGCGCCAACTCGTGGCAGAATGGACTTGAGTTGATCCACAACGACATCAAATCCATAACGGTTAAAGACTACAACTGGAAACAAAAAGGCGATAAATGGGAAGTGAACGACGTGCCAATAGGTGAGGGCATGATCGATTTTAAAACCTATTTCGGCCTGCTGAAAAAGTACGACATCGACGTGCCGGTTTCACTGCATATTGAATACGACCTCGGCGGTGCGCAACATGGGGCCACTTCCATTTCCGTTGATAAAAATGTTGTGTTCGATGCCATGAAAAAAGACCTGGCAAAGATCCAGGAACTTTGGCAACAGGCCTAACTTTCTCCTCATGATCAAAATCCGTAACACCGCCGCCATAACTTTTTTTTCTCTGATGGCATTTGCCTGTCATGACGCGCGCAAACCTGTTCGTCCGCTGGATGTGTGGGTTTTTCATTCGGTGCTCGACAGGCATCCACGGATGCTGACCATTGCTCTCGATTCATCGATGTATGCAGCATACGATCTTGCGCATTGTACTTTATACAAGGTTTGGAAAGGAGGCGTGCGCCTCGAGGGAGCGCCTTACACCAACAAAAAAAATGTGCAGCCGGTTACATGGGGAACATCTTACAGCGACACTTTATTGAACAAATGGACCGTGCAAAAAGACGGCAGGAGCGATAGCTTTCAACTGTTCGGCAAGGGGTATCGTTTGTCGGATAACCAGGTGTATTTAAAATACCTGGTGGTGTTGTCGACAAACGATTCGATAATAATAGAGGAACGCCCTGAATTTGTAAGGAACGATGAAGGGATGCCGGGCTTTGAAAGAACGTTCACTGTTACCGGCGTTCCTCCAGGTTTTGAAATAGGCCTGCACAGCGGGGCGGAGACTTTCATTTTAAAAAGCAATGCGGCCGCAAAGATTGTAAAATGGTTTGCGCCGCTGGGCGCACAGAAAGCGCCTGACTATGCCGGCGAATACGATCACAAGGGCAGGTACTGGATGGAAAAAAGCGATTGTTTTACGTGTCATGAAATCGATAGAAACACTGTAGGTCCGGCGTTGCGCGACATCGCACTGAAATACCAGGATGATGAAGGCGGCGCCGCGCATCTCGTCACCAAAGTGAAAAACGGTGGTACCGGCGTGTGGGGAAACAAGGTGATGAATGCGCATCCGGGCCTCACGGAAAATGAGATCAGAACGATGCTCGACTACATACTTTCTCTCAAACCTTCAACAACAGCGGGCAACATTTCAGCTGTAGATGATCAGGTAACGGAGAAGAACGTGTATCCCGGATTTGGTGCGCCCGTTAGCGGCGTGCACCCGAGCTATAGCGTGCAGACAATTCACAAAGCTAATTTTCAACCGAAGGTTGGCGGACTTGCATTTTTACCTGATGGCAAATTGCTGGTGACAACCTGGGACACCGTTGGTGGTGTGTATTTGCTGGACCATGTTGAAACCGGCGACACTAATAAGATCACGGTAAAGCGCATTGCATCGGGTCTCGCCGAACCGCTGGGCATCACAACCGTGGGCGATGACATTTATGTTTTGCAAAAACAGGAACTCACGAAACTCGTGGATAACGATGGTGATGAAATCATCGATGAGTACCAAACGATTTGCAATGCGTGGACGGTAACAGGCGATTTTCATGAATTTTCGTTTGGCCTGGTGTATAAAGAGGGATATTTCTACGCCACGCTTTCTATGGCGATGAGGTTGATGGCGCATGAACGGCAACAGCCCGATCGAGGCAAGACAATCAAAATTGCCATGGACGGCAGCTACGAATGGCTGAACTACGGCTTGCGCACACCAAACGGAATAGGCGTTGGCCCGGATGGCGAGTTGTTCGTTACCGATAACCAGGGCGAGTGGGTGCCGGGCAATAAGCTCATTCACGTGAAGAAAGGTGATTATCATGGCATGCGATGGGATTATTACGACAGTGTGCCCGATGCACCGCCGCCGCTTGCGCAGCCGGCGATATGGTTGCCCGAGGATGAGATCGCGAATTCACCTTCGCAGCCGGTGCTGGTCACTGCGGGCCCTTACAAGGGTCAGTTGTTGCATGGCGACGTTACCTATGGCGGAATACAAAGAGATTTTTTGGAAAAGATAAATGGGCAGTACCAGGGAGCAGTGTTTCCCTTTACACAGGGTTTGGAAGCGGGCGTGAACCGTTTGAGTTTTGGTCCCGATGGAGCATTGTACATTGGTGGCGTGGGGATGGTGGGCGGATGGAGCTGGAAGGAAAAGCAATCGGGTTTGCAGCGGATGTATGATAATGGCCGACCTGTTTTCGAGATGCTTGCCGTTCGTGCAAAGCCGAAGGGTGTAGAGATCGAGTTGACGCAG
>CBIGXK010000091.1:0-12047 GCA_966193805.1 uncultured bacterium
CCATCAACCAGGTGAACAGGCAAATCGTTGAAGAAAGAAAAAATCTTTTCTCCAATCCAACGTTCCTCATCTGTTCCGGCCTCATCATCTTCTTTACGTATAGAATATTGGTGGAAAGTTTTTACCTGCTCGACATGGCACAGACCAACAGGGAATTTCTACACAATATTTTTAATATACTCAAGTTCGTAAACGTTTTTGTTAATTTGCTATTTGCGTTCGCAGCACTATGGATCCCCACACGTCAAAGATTTTCTCTGCCATCATCGTAGCCGCAGTCGTCCTCGGGATCATTGTCATCTATTTTATTATTACCATTGTAAGGAATCAGCGCCGGCACCTCAAACTCCAGCAGGCAAACCTCCTGGTGGAGATCACCACTCTCGAAAACGAACGCAGGCGCATCGTTTCCGACCTCCACGACGAACTCGGCCCGCTGCTCTCGGTGGTAAAATTCCAGGTGTCGAGCCTCGAAACCCAGGACCAGGACGATCTTAAGCTGATCGAAAAAGCCAACGACAACCTCGACAACATCCTCGAACGCATACGCGGCATCTGCAACCACCTGCTTCCGCAAGTGCTGATTCGCAAAGGGCTCATCATGGCCATTCGCGAATTCATTCACGAACTCGATGGACGTGTACCCATGAAAATGGAATTCTCTTACGAAGAGGCGCCCATTCCCGAAGTTGCGGAAATACACCTGTACCGGATGATCCAGGAGATCGTCAACAATGCGGTAAAACATTCGAACGCGAGCCTGCTCACCATCAACCTGCGCACAGTGAATGATCGGACCGTCATAAAGATCCAGGACAATGGCAAAGGATTCAACACGGAGAAGATCAAAAAAGAAAGCGGCGGCTTCGGACTAAAGAATATACTTAGCAGGGTCGATATACTCAAAGGCGATTTGTATCTTGCGGCCCAGCCCGGCAGGGGAACGACCTACACCATCGAAATACCTAACTCGTGAGAACATGGACCGTATTCAGTTGCTTATAGCAGATGATCATGAAGTTTACAGGGACGGACTGAAAACGCTGCTGGAAAAATCTCCCGGGCTCGAAGTGATCGGAGAAGCATCGAATGGGAAGGAACTCGTTGCCTGCTGCCGGGAACAACCACCCGATGTCATCCTCACCGATATCATGATGCCCGTAATGGACGGCATAGAGGCAGCCACCCTCATCACACGTTATTTTCCAACAGTACGCATTATCGCACTGTCAATGTTCAACCAGGACAACCTGATCGTTGATATGCTCAATGCCGGCGCCACCGGCTACCTGATCAAGAATGCACACAAATCCGAGATCATCGACGCAATACATTCCGTTTACCGCGGGCAGCCCTACTATTGCAAATCTACTTCGATGAAACTGGCACGCCTCATTGGCGGCAGCCAGTTTGGTCCAAAGGCCAAAGAGAAAATATTTTTTTCGCAGAAGGAAAAAGATATCATCCGCCTGATTTGCGAAGAAAAAACAAGTAAAGAGATAGGAGATGAGCTGCACCTGAGCATGCGAACCGTTGAAGAATACCGGCAGCGCATAAAAGATAAGATGGACGTGAAGGGCACCACCGGCATCGTCATCTATGCCATCAAAAACGACCTATTCAAGGTTCAGGAATACGAATAATTACATCTCCGGACATTCATACTGCTTCAGCCGTGCATCGCGAATAAAATTCATTGGACGAATGATAATGGCCAGGTAGGCGCCGCCACCGATGTACTTATTCTTCGAAAATATATTGAGCAGGTTATGGGTGCCAAACAGCAGTGGCCCCGCCTTCACCGCACCGCCAATCCAAAAATTACCATGGCGGTTGTATTGCACGGGTAAATAAAATCCCAGGGTGCGCTTTTCCCAACGTGGCGTAACGGTCAGCAATTTTGAACCTGCTACCGCAGCTTTATCCCCTTTGCCCGATGAAAGATTAATGCTTAGTTCACCATTGACATAAAAATTTCCGGACAGGTACCGGTCAACATTCACGACGGCCCTCGCGGGGTTGCTGATGCTGAATTTCCCCGTAAGGGTTTCACTGTTCTCGACAATCGTTGCCAGGCTGTCATTGAACGTATCGATGCTCCTTACGCTGGCAAACTTCTCGGTAAGGGTGGTGCTCGAAATTTCGGGCTTCAGGGTCGAAATCGAACGGCTCTGGTTGCTGTACGCATAATTGTTCCAGCCGAGGTCGAGCAATGAAACGCCTATTTTCCAATCGTAGTCGGTTAAAGGCATTTCATCATAAAAATTGGCAACGGCCTGCGACTTGATGACATACTCCACGCCCACGTCAAAAGCAAAACCGGTTCCCGTACCCGACAAAAAATCACCCGCGCTCACGTTCTCGAAATCGCCCAGGTTATCGGAATAGCCATAGGTTGCATCGCCGGCCAAGATTTTATAGACGGTCGGTTCTCCGGGCGTGGTTACTCTTTCAACGCCTACATTGTTCACTTTCCCAAACCCTCCGGCCATTCCTTTCATGATTTTGAGCGATGCGCCCGCGTTGAGAGTCGACACTGCATCATCTTTGACAGTGATGGCATACGTGCCGTACAGTTCCATCCATGTACTGGTTGCCGCATTTGCGCTGATATTACCGTTTTCAGTATTCAACGACAAAAATGTTCTGGGGCCAATAACAGAATCGGTGTAGTTAATGGTACTGGTATTACCATTTACATAGCCGCGAAAGTTGAGTCCAAATGCAAAAGCATGCCGGTTGTTCAGTGAATAACGGAAATTCAAAAAACGAACGTTGAAACCTGCATCGACATCTCTTTTATAATTCCCATTCGCCGCGTAAAAATTGCCGGAAGGTGAGAGGATAAGCGGGAAATTAGGGCCCCTTACGGCATTGGTGATCGTTTGATACTGCAGGCCGGTCAGTGTAAGGTCCCATTTGTAGGGTGTGCCCAATATTGAAGAGGGATTATTATACACGTCCAAACTACCAAAATACGACGAGCCATGAATCGCGGAATAATCTTGCGCATACGTTTTGCCTGCAAACCCGTACGCCAGTAATATTAACAGAAATCGGTAATTCATTAAGTACAAATGTCCATTATCTTTTCCCTCCTAAAGCTAAACTGGCAACCGCAAACATTATTGCAACCGCTCGCCAAATTAATATATATCGGTTACAGTCAAAACCATGCCCCAAAACCGTGAAAGACACATATCGCCTATCGTAAATTTCCGAAGAAGCTACATAGTAGAAATAACAGGTATAAGTATAAGCATTTAGCTCATTTTAAAATTAATATGAACATTGTGGAAAAGAAGGGGAAAATGCTTTTTCGTTATTCACATTCATCAGATATTTGCCCTGTCAAAACAATCCAATAGTCCAAAAGTCCAATTGATCCGTACCCAATCCAATCCTTGAAAAATTTGATCCTATTATCCGAAAGACCAGATCCGGTTCTATGAAAAACAAAAAAATCCGATGTCTGTACCCACATTGGAAGAACACTGTAGCATGACCCTAAACACAGTGAAGTAATTACCCCGCAGTTTGCTGCGGGGTTTTTTTATTTTGCTATCCTTCCGTCAAAATCTTTCACCATAGCCCCTGCGGGAAGTGTATATCCTGCCAGGTCGCCCTTGTAGCTAAAAAGACTGATGATGCCTGTGAACACCATTGATCCGTAATAATATTTGTGGCCAACAACTTCGATCTTCTGCAATTTCAGGGGATCGAGCGCCATCACCTGGTTCATGTCGTCTATGGGAATACCGTCGAGCAGTACCAGCGGTTTTTTTTCAAAGTAGGTTCTGTATGGCACATCCAGCACTGAAAGTTGAAAGTCGGTTCCGCTTTTCCGGGCCCTCACTTCAAAAACAAATTCCCTGAACACTTCTTCCATCGTCGGAAAGCGGGTATAGGCGTCGAGCAAATAGGTTTTATCGGGCCGGCCATAAAACCGCGTTGTATCATAAACAGGGAAAGAATCCGTTCCCGCCGGCAATGGATGTGGTTTTACAAAATCGTGGTCAAGATGAATAAGATAAGTCGAGTCAGATTTTGCGCCTGTTTGAAAGATCAACTGCGCCGGCTGGTCCATATTCTTCAACACAAAGGTCAACGTTCCGGATTGGTCACTGGTGGCAGTATTGAACTGGAACCAGGGCCCGGGAACGGAAACAAAAGCGTGAACGCCAACGGCGGGCAGACCAGAAGATTTTTCGGTTAGCTGTGCCCGTACCTGGTAATAATTGCCGCTCGAAAAAACGGGCACCACGCCCGATTGTGCCGTTGCAGCGCTTAGAATAGAAAAACAGATAAATAATATGATCGCGGCTTTCATTACCAGTATGCGGGTTTAACGTTGGTTCCTCCTCTCAGCGTGCAATCGACGCAAAGCATCCTGGCAATCACGATTGCGCCCTGTGTAAAATAGGCTATCCTGTATTTTTCGCGGTCTGTAAGATATTCAGCAGCCTGCTCAAACGAAATGAATTTTTCATCACATCGCATTCCTGCCTGCGGATCCCGCCTGTCTTCCAGGTCCTGCCAACGTATGAACAGTCTTTGCTCCGATACGGACGATGCCGAAACATACCCCAGAACCGGCCGGCCGGGATCGGTGATGCTGTGGATGTTGCCCACCAGTTGGGAGGGCTGCGGATCAAATACGTTTCCCGTTTGCTCGCTGTTTTGCTTGAGCATTTGCCAGTAGTTATACGCCTCCTGCGTAAGCGCAAACTGCTTAACGAGAATGCTGTACCGCACGCTTATTTTGCTATTGTCGTTCGGAACAATATTGATCAACCTGCTTTTGATCACATCATCCGACAGCGCTGTGGACGAACCCAAAATAATATCCGTAGAGTTATAATATTTATAGCAATTATATCTCATTTGCTCGTCGGTGAGATACACGATCTGTCCGTCAATGAAATCGGCATAAGAATCATAATGCGACTGGTACTGGCTGGTTTCTTCATATACCCAGCGGTAGTAGCGCGTGTTATTCGAAGGGTCGTGTGTATTTACATAAATATAAACTTCATTATTCTGTACCCAGTTTACACTGTCTATCGGCGGAGACTGCTTCGCCTCAACAAAATCAGAGGCAACCTGCTCGCCGGATTTGGTTTCAATTTTCAACCGGTATTTATCGTTGAAAGAAACCGGGTAGCCCCCAGAGCTATAATAACCGGCGCTGTCGCCTTGAAAATTGTACACCTGTCCGGATTCACTTTCAATAAACACGCTCGCATTCAGTTCGGGCGTATTGAAATGATCGTCTGAAATATTTTTGGTGCGCGTTAACCTCACCGTTGTTGGCGCGCCGATATTAATGGTACCGTCCACCACCAGGAAACCAAGGTCCTGTGCCGACTTTGGTGATTCGAACGGCTTTATGCACGCGCTCGCAGCAAGCATAATTAGGGTGATGATATACAGGGCCTTTTGCTTCATCAAAATTTGATGTTTAAGGTGATAAAGGGTAGTATCGTTCCGAAGATCGATAGCTGGTAACCCTTGATGATGCCGCTTTCCTGCCTGAAATAAACGGAGTAGGGATTTTTTCTCGCGGTAGCATTATAGACTCCCAACGACCATGAATTATGGGTGCGCTGGTTTACTTTATGATTGCCCTCATACGTGAACGACAGGTCGGCGCGGAAATAATCCGGGATGCGATATTGGTTCCTGTCGGAATAATACACGCGCTCGGCGCCACCCTGCTGGAATATGGCAATGGGAATGGTGATGGGGCGGCCGGTGGTGTACACGGTATTCACCGACACGCTGAAGCGGTGCGTGAACCGGTAATTGGCGATGACATTAACGTTGTGCGGTTTGTCGAACGAAGCGGGATAATATTCGCCACCGTTGATGAGTTCACCGGCGGCAGGATCGTTTTGTTGCAGCATCGTTCTCGAATAGGTGTAGCTGATCCAGCCATTGAGCTTGCCGGATACTTTTTTGATCATCAGCTCGGCGCCATACGATTTCCCTTTTGCGCTGATAACATCAGTGGCAATGTGCCGGTTCATGATAAGCTTTGCACCGCTTTTGTAGTCGAGCATATTTTTGATGGTCTTGTAATACAGTTCCACCGAAGTTTCGATCGAGTTGTTCCTGAAATTGTGGTAGTAGCCGGCCGACCATTGCGTTCCTTCCTGCGGTTTGATGTCCACATCGCTGAGTTTCCAGGTATCTGTTGGCGAGATGATGGTGGTATTGGACAGCATGTGAATATACTGCCGTGTTGTATTGAAGCTGAGCTTAACGGATGAATGATCGGTAAGACTGTACCGCGCCGACAAACGGAACTCCGGTGCATGATAGGTTTTGACCACTTTTCCGTTACCATAGTAAACAGAATCACTGATGGTGGAAGTGTCTTTGGGCATACCCGGCAAATACTGATACACTGTTTGCGGTCCGAGGAAATTGAAAATGGAATAACGGATGCCGGCATTTACGGCCAGGTTATCGTTCACCCTGTAAGTGTCGCCCAGGTAAAAAGCCGTTTCCAGCGCCTGCTCGTTTTGCAACCGGTCGGGTATTACGAGCGACTTCTCAGCATTCGGTTCATACGAGCCGGGCCGCAATTGATAGTAGATGCTGTTTATGCCAAAGTCGAGTGAATGACTGTTATCTGGCGAGTAACTGAAATCCGTTCTGAAGTGGGATTGCCGGATGTCGAATCCGAGCCTGAACGCATTTTCGGGCACCTCTTTATTGCGTACGGAATATTTGTATTGATCCTGGCCGCCGGTGATCACCATGTATAGCTTGTTATTGAAGATGTGCTTCCACCTGACGTTCCAGTTGGTATTTCCGTAGGAATAAGTCGTGTCGCTATTGAGCCTGAATTCATCGTTGCTCAGGTAGGTGGAGAGATACACGTCGTTGTTGTCGTTGATCTCGTGGTTGATATTCAGCGTGGCGTCGTAAAACGATGCGCGGCTGTCGGTGTACGCATTATTTAAGGTGCGGAGCAGCCAGTTTGAATAGGTGGTGCGCACGCCTGCAACAAAAGTGGTTTTATCTGAAAACAGCGGCCCGTCGATCGCCAGCTTGCTCGTTAGCGGCCCGATGCCGGCGGTCCCGGAAAGTTTTTTACTGTTGCCCTCACGCACGGCAACATCGAGCACCGACGACAACCGCCCGCCATACCGCTGCGGAATGGAGCTTTTATATAACTCCACCGACTTGATGACATCGGGGTTGAAAGCGGAAAAGAAACCGAATACGTGCGAAGGATTATAGATAGTGGCCTCGTTAAACAGTATCAGGTTCTGGTCGGTGGAACCTCCGCGCACATTGAAGCCGGTACCGGCTTCTCCCGCCGACGACACACCGGGCAGCGTGGTCACCACGCGCAGCACATCAGCCTCGCCGAACACCACGGGCACCTGGCGGATGGTTTTCATCGCCAGCTTTTCCACTCTCATTTGGGTATTCTTAATATTGGAATTTTTTTCTGCCACCACCACAACCGCCCGAAGGCTCGCCACCACGCCCGTCAGTTCAACATCGAGCTTGCCGTCTTCGTTCAGCATGATCTGCCGTCGCACATCCTTCATACCTGAGCTTGAATAAACGATTTCGTGCCGGCCCTTCGGGAGCGTTAAGGCGTAATAACCGAACTGGTCCGTCATCACCGTGGCCGTGCCCGAAGACACGGTGGCGCCGATGATGGATTCACCGGTCTTTGAATCTTTGATGTAACCCGCAAGCGTTACAGCAGATTTTGCAGACGAATCGCGGGCGGCGCCAAATTCAAAAACCCTGTTCTCATCGAGTGAAGGCAACTGCTGTATCACAGGCTTCTCCGGTTCAATCTGCACGGTCCTGACCGTTACCGGTTCTTGCCATATCGTGTTGCGCTCATAGAAATCGGCTATCCGCGTGATCGAAATGGCCGGGCGCCGCTTCATTTTCAGTTTGTTCTTCTTCGCAAATTTTTTAACCTCATCGGCTTTGTCGCGAAGCGCCGCCGTGACCGATGCCAAATTGCTTATGGGATAAATCTTATTCGCCCGTTCGAGATAGTAGCTGGTATATTGTTCGAAATGCAGCGGCTCATCGGAATTGACCGCCATTTGCAGTTTTTTACTGTGCGAAGCATACGCTTTTACGTGTCCGTAGAACAGTAATTCATAATAACCCGCGGCCAAATTCTGCTGGGCCGGAAGATTGACAAATCTGCGTCCTTCAATGATGAACCAGGAAACCTTCTCGTTCAGCAATTGCATATTGAATCCCTGCTGCGCATCGCGGAGATATACAATCCCATCGGCGATATTATAACCCATCCGCACATTCTTGTAGAGAATGCCATCGTAAAGAACGGAGCCCGTGTGAAGGGAATCAGAAATAAGAAAGGGATGACCTTTGTATCCGTGATAATACGACGTGTATTCAGGGCCGTTATAGAGAAGCGGTTCCTGGGCGTAACCCTTAAGACACAACAATAGCAACAGTCCGAAACCTATCCTCAGCATAAGCAGTCATAACATTTCATCACGCAGATTAATAATCGCTTAGAAATACACAATTTAAAACATCATCCTGATAATTTCTCATATTTTTGTCATCAACTAACCATTGAATATGCCGGACAGCATTATCGATATCAGGGGAGCAAACATATACCAGGGTCAGAACCTCATTCTACAGGACGTGAACCTGCATGTGAAGAAGAGTGAATTCGTATATCTTGTAGGCAAGACCGGAACAGGTAAATCAAGTCTTCTTAAAACACTTTATGGCGACCTTCCCCTAAAAGAAGGCGAGTGCCAGGTGGTAGGTTTCGACCTGCGTAAAATGGACTGGAAAAAAGTGCCTTTTTTAAGAAGAAACCTCGGCGTGGTGTTCCAGGAATTTCAACTGCTCACCGACAGGAACGTGAACGATAACCTGAAGTTCGTACTGCGGGCAACCGGCTGGAAAGATGAAAGGCTGATGAACGAAAAAATCACGGACGTGCTCGAAAAGGTGGGCCTTAAATCGAAGGGCTTCAAAATGCCATTCGAACTCAGTGGCGGCGAGCAGCAGCGTGTAGACATCGCCAGGGCGCTTCTCAACTCTCCAAAACTCATCCTCGCCGATGAACCCACCGGCAACCTCGACCCCGAAACTTCCGACGAAATCATGAGCCTCCTGGTGCAGATCGCAAGGGACTACGGTACCGCCGTTGTGATGGCCACGCATGATTATCCCGTCATCAACAAGTTCCCGGCAAGGGTGGTGAAGACTGAACGGGGGCATGTCTTTGACAATGCCAGCATCGAGATGTCATGATTTCCATTTGCATACCGCTACACAATACACTTGTTGTTTCACTTGTGCATCAACTGGCAAAACAGGCTGCAACAATTCCCCATCCCGTTGAAATCGTAATACTCGATGATGCCTCTTCGTCATCGTTCCAAAGCGCTAACAGCGAGGTGAACGCCATTCATTTGGTTAGCTATCACACCAATCCTGACAATAAAGGAAGAACATTCACACGCAGCCGGCTCGCAGGCCTGGCCGCTCATCCCTGGCTCCTGTACATTGATGCAGACAGCACGATCATCAACGAAAATTTTTTGGTCGATTACCTCCCGCACCTTTCCGATCCCAATCGCGTGATTACCGGTGGAAGAGTGTATGCCAGCGTTCCTCCGGCCGATTGTCGCTTGATGCTGCACTGGAAATATGGAACCGCAAGGGAAAACAAGTGGCGCGAAAAAAATCCAGGTAACATACAGGGATTTCAGTCAAATAATTTTTTGGTGCATAAAGACGTGTTCACGTCATTAGTGTTTCCTGAGGAACTGTCGGGCTACGGACATGAAGACACGTGGATGGGAATGGAACTCGAACGCCAGGGCAGGAGGGTGTTGCACATCAATAACCCTGTACTGCACAACAGGCTGGAACCGGCTGAAGCTTTTTTAGAGAAGTCGAGGCTCGCCCTCAATAATCTTCACCGGCTCAGCAAAACAAATGACGAAGCGTTGCTCAAAAAGCACGTTAAGATCTACAGGACCTATAATAAATGGAAGGCAGGAAAAATGCTGGGCGTGATCACCGCGATCTATTCAATTTTCAATAAGCTGGTGCAAAAGAATCTGCGCTCCTGTTCGCCCGGTCTGTTTTTCTTCGATTTGTACCGCCTCAATTATCTTATTAAAATATTCCGGTAAATAGCCAGCAGCGATTTTTCTTCAGCGTCCCAGTTCAACTGCTCCCTCGCTGCAAGCGCATTTTTTTGTAGCTGCTGATACAGTTCGCCGTTTGTAAGCAATTGGTTCAGTCCACCGCTGATCGTTTCTGTCGAGCTGTCTTCGATCATCAGCGCGAAGCCGTATTGACTGTTGAACCGTTCATATAAAGGATATGCAATGCAAAGTTGGGGGAGGCCCGCGTGCATGTAATCAAAAAAACGGTTGCCGAGTGACAGCACATTACTGAGTCCCGTGTTTTCGAACAGGGTAACGCCTGCCCATGCGTGCAGCGTTACATTTTTCAACTCCGGAGGCGGAAGCTTTCCTTTAAAAATCACTTTTTCGGCAAGGTCATTCGACGCCACCAGGTTTTTTGCCTGCGGCATGAAGTTGCCATCGCCGCAGATGACCAGCCTGGCGTTAACGCTTTTCATGGCGGGTATCAGCGTTTCAAAGCATCTTCCTTCATTGACGGAGCCCTGGTATAAAATGTACCGTTCACTTTTTTCCGGGATTTCGATGGGAGCCAGCCGGGGTAAATTTCTGATCACCCCATATTGAACACCATACATCTTATGAAATTCATTGGCGATCGGTTCGTTTACGGTGTAACCGTGTTGAAACCGCGGCACCGTAAGGCGTTCGATTTTTTTCCAGCATTTGTAGATGAAGGGGCGCGTCACCACTTCTTTCATCTCGCAGAAAAGCTCGTGCGCATCATACACGCGGTGAACGGATTTGATGCGGCTGACGAGGTAGCAGGGCAGGATGGTGTCGAGGTCGATGGCGCAAATAAGGTCCGTCTTTTTCGCCAGCAGGAAGAAAAACAGGCGGATGTTATATTCCGCGTAAAAAAGAAAGCCGGTGGCAAAGACGCATCGGAGCCGCTTTTGCCGGAAGGGCATGGTTGCCAGGGGTACCGAATCTTTCAGCCGCCGGCCCACCAGCGTTACTGCATACCCGTGTTTTGCCAGCGTGCCGCAGATGCGGTGCATACGCTGGTCGTAGCTGAGGTCGTTGGTAACGGTAAAATATAACTGGGGCACGCTTTTCAACGCAAAACGGTAAGACATAGGGCAATATAATTGTAAGAAATGAAAAAAATAACCTTCGCGGAGCTAACATTCAAATATTTACATACCTTTGCCGACTATTCGGAAGAATAGCTTACGGATGCTTAAAAAAAACATTAGATGTCTTATTTAACAAAAGAGAAAGTTTCAGGATTTTTCGCAGATTTTGGAGGCAATGCGAATAATACCGGGTCGATTGAGGGGCAGATCGCTTTGCTTACGGAGCGTATCAACCGCATATCCGAACACCTTCAGCAAAATAAACATGATTTCTCAACCCATCGTGGTCTGATGAAGCTGGTAGGACAGCGCAAACGCCTGCTCGCCTTCCTGAGCTAACACGACCTCCAGGGGTATCGGGCGCTGATTGAAAAACTGGGATTAAGAAAGTAACTTCTTTATTTTCAACGTAGAACCTATTCCCAACTGCACACCGGTTGGGAATATTTGTTTTTCTCCTTCGCTATTACTCAATAAACAGATTCTTTTATGCTCTCTCAACCAATCAGTGTAACATTCGATATCGGCGGCGGACGGATGGTAACCATAGAAACAGGAAAATTAGCACGCCAGGCAGACGGCGCCGTTACCGTGCGACAGGGAAACTGCATTATACTCGCCACAGTAGTGGCGAACAAGGAACCCCGTGAGGGACAGGAATTCTTTCCTCTTTCGGTAGACTACCAGGAAAAATTCGGAGCAGCGGGCCGCATACCCGGTTCGTTCTTTAAAAGAGAAGCAAGGCTGAACGATTACGAGATCCTCACCAGCAGGC
>CBIGXK010000092.1:0-11831 GCA_966193805.1 uncultured bacterium
TGTTACCCTACTACATAGAGGTGGACAAAACATTCAGGGAGGAGTTTGACGCAACGGTACAGCAATACTTTCCCTTTGATGACGAAAAGCGCAACCAGTTGAAAAAAGAAATCAGCCGCGTGAACAACGTGATCGCCAGGCTCGACAAGGATTATGCGGCTATCCTCCACAAGAGCCTCGAAAAATATGCGCGGCACGTCAACAAGGCCGCCCACAGCATCTTCGAAGATTTTATCTTTCCCATACCCATCCCGGGCTTATCGAACTAGCATATTTCACTTAGATTGTGTTCCTTGCACGGGAAAATTTTAAAGGAATTGATAAGATCCAGGTGGCTCATATTCGCGGCTTTCATCCTCCTCATCATACTGCACCACTATTTTGTTTTCCTGGGCCTGTATGATAACGACGACATCAATTACGCACGTTTGTCGGCGCTCATATCGAGAGGAGACGATCTTGACGCATATCGCGACTTCCATCTCACCTATCGCTGGGTAACCATCTATGCCACGGCTTTATTGTATAAAATTTTCGGCATCAATGATTTTTCATCATCGGCGTTTACCACGTTGTGCATCATCGCTACCGGACTCTTTATCAAAAAACTAACCGATCGGCAACCGGTAAAAATATACGTACTCAGCCTGGTGCTGTTCTTTTTGAACTACAGCATTATTTTCTTTTCGCACCGGTTGCTGGCCGACCCCGCGGTGTGCCTGTTCGGCATCGCCGCTTACTATTTCTACCTGAAGGGAAAAGAAGACAAATACGTTGTCATGTACGCTTCGGCCTCGGCCCTCATGCTGCTGCTGATGATGGCAACAAAAGAAACGATCATCCTGTTTTTACCGCTTATCCTGGTTCTCTTAATACAAGATATCCGGAAAAGAGCCGCCCTTAAATTTTGGAGCGTTGCCGCTGTTGTCACCGCGGCCGGATTGGGTGGCTATTTGCTGTATTTTCACATTACCACGGGCGATTGGTTGTATCGCTATCATGTGGTGCTGGCAAATGCATATTTCAACGGATGCAGCTTTGACATTCTGCCGTTTTCAGTTACCCTCGACCGCATTACAACCGGCCTGTGGCACTCTTTCCTGCTGAATGGCGACATGATCTACCTTGTAACGGGAGCCTGCGGATTCATCTTCCGAAAAAAAATTATTCCGGCCGGCAACGGGAGAAATGTTGCCACTGCATTTTTTGTATTGCTGATGTCTGCGAATTTCATGACCATATCGGCAACCTCTTACGTTCCCCTCTGTCCCGATCCCAGGCATTTCCTTTTTCTTTTTCCGTTCGCTGCCATTCCCGGGGCATACATGATCAACGCCTACCTCGGTGAACCAAAAAAGTATTGGTTGTTCCCGGCAATGATGTTATTGGCAACATTGATCATGTTTGTATCCGATGGCCAGGAGATGACATACATCTACCTTTTGTTCACGCTGCTCCTGGCAACGGCGTTGTTAGGTAAGATCAATAAAAAAGCAATTGTCGCTGCCGCCTGCCTTTGCCTATTGATCCGCCCTGCGTATGATCTGTATCGAAACAAGTATTTCTACCTCGCGGATCATCGCAATATCGTACGCACATTTAATAGCAGCCATCAGGCGCCCGCTTACGTTTTCACGCGGGACACGAAAACAGCAGAGATCAGCGAATATTTTCTCGATTTTCGCGAGGGCGCTGTAAAGTTCAGGCCATTGTGGCAAAGAAACAGGCTCCGCGATATCAACGACAACAACAGTTTTGTGCTGGTAAACGCTCACACGCTCGCAGGCATAGCGCTTCGCCCCGAATTCAGGAAACTCGAAAAGATTTTACAGTCGGGGCCGATGATCATCTATAAGACAAACGACCCCGCTGTATTCAAATTAGTGGCCACATATCCTGAATCTCCTTGATATACGACCTTATTTCCCGGTGAGTATGTTGATCATCTCCGTGTCGGGTTGAAGTTTTTCGTCCACAATACCAAACGAGCCGGATTTAAAGTTCCAGTTGGCATACCCGATATTGTGCTTGTCGAAAATTTCAACAAGGTCGCGGTACCAGTTCAGTTTCGAATCGCGCGGCGATCCGTCGATAACGCCAAATTCGCCGCAATACAAGGGCAGGTTCAGGCTGTCGGCCAGGTGAATAGGTTTCGCCATCATTTTCTCGAGCGTATCCTTGTTGTAAATCATCTTTTCCTCTTCTTCCCTGCCATTCACAACGATCTGCCCGGGATACTGCACCTGCCCCTTGAAATCTTTGAGTCTCGTCCACGACGCCTGGTAATGTGTTAAATGAAAGGGCTCGTAAAAATGAAAGCTGAGAATGATATTTTTATCGTTCGCGGGAACCCTGAGCTGGTCAAAAGTATTTGCCGATTGCCACCTGTTGGAACCGATCACCAGCACGCGTTCGGGCTCCCAACTGCGAATCGAATCGGCAACACGCGCCAGCAGCACATTCCATTGTTCTGCACTGTCGGCCACCGGTTCGTTCATGAACTCGTAGGCGAGCATACCGTTGGGATACTTCTGCACAGCCGAAGAGAGGTCTTTCCATAATTGAATGAATTTGTCTTGTGCAGCAGGTTCCTTCCACAGCGGCTTTTCTGCTGCATTGAAATAATGCGAGCGAAGAATATGCAGGTCGAGTACCACGCGCAATCCATCCTGCTTTGCCCATGAGAGTGCGCTGTCGAGCAGCACGAATGCGTCTGCATGGCGGTTTCCGGCGCTGTCCCACAGTTGCTCTTCATCTACCGGCAGGCGAAAATGATCGAAGCCGGCAGAGTCAATGAAGTCTACATCCGTTTTGGTGAAGAACGTGGCGCGCTCCTGCCCGCGGCGCTGGCTTTGCGACAGCCAGTGGGCGATGTTTGTGCCGCGCTTGATACTGAACCGGTCGGCGGCTTCTGCGGTGGCAGACGGCGTTTGCTCTGTCGAAGTGCATGCCGCAAGCAGCATGAACGGAAGAATGTTTCTCAATTTCATCAGTCTGATTTTGGTTTACTTAATGATCGCTTCCATCATTTTCTCTGCAACAAAATTGTTTCCCTTGTCGTTGAGGTGCACGCGGTCGGAGGTCAGGATTCCCGACTCCTTGTTTTCCGGGTTGTTCTTAAGATTATATTCGAGAAATGCTTTCCTGAGATCTATCAGTCCGCAGTTATTTTCTTTGGCGAGGTCGCGGACAATGGCGGAATACTTATTGAGATCGCCATCCAGCTCATTCGTAAAATCAGTTTTCTCTCCGATGGCCGCCGGCGTGCAGAGGTAAACATCTATTTTTTTCGCCTGCAGTTTTTTAATGATGGCCGTGTAGAACTTTGCGAATTTGTCGGGATCAGTTCCCGTTCCAAAGCTCTGTTTGTGCCACACGTCGTTGACCCCTACCCATATCACTACGATGTCGGGCTTTTTGTCAAGCACATCTTCCTCCATACGGAGGTACAGGTCATACACTTTGTTGCCGCCAATACCCGCACCGATCAGTTCGTAGCTTTTATCCAACCCCTTTTTCTCAAGCATGTCGCGCATCAATGAAATATATCCTGAGGGTTCTGCGCCGGCCTGTGTTATGGAGTCGCCGAAAAACACGATTCTTTTCTTTTTCACCTGACCGGTAAATGCTGTGGCCATAAATAATACAAGAGAAAAAACAAATAACTTTCTGAATGACATCAATGCTGATTTAAAACTTAAAAGTTAAAACTTAAAAGCTAAAGATGAAAATGATCGATAGATTATAATCGCATTTTTAATGAATGAGCTTTCCCACCAGCCAATCCTCCACCTTTTCAACCTGCTCGGGAAAGGTCCAGTGACCCGTTTCAACCGCGGGAAATAATTCTTTTGGAGCGGTGATCACATTATAGGCCGCGTAGGTTGAAGTGGGCGGACAAACTTCATCGTTGAAGCCCCACGAATACATTCCGGGAATCTTCAGTTGCCGGGCAAAGTTCACCACATCATAATAGCCGGCCGTTTTGATTTTTTCCGGCGTATTGTTCTTGTTGTGCTGGAAATAATGCGGCCAGCCGCCGGCCCGTCCCTTTAAATAACCCGTCAGATCGCAAAGCGCGGGATAGTAGGCACCGAGAAATTTTACCCGGCTATCGAGCGCAGCCGTTACAATAGACAGCGCGCCGCCCTGGCTGCCGCCATAAACGCCGAGATTTTCGCCGTCGTACTGTGGCAGGCTCGCAATAAAATCATTTGCGCGAACACAGCCAAGGTAAACGCGTTTATAATAAAAGCTGTTTGGATCATCCAGGTTGTAGTTCATGTAACCCCTCAGTGCCCCGGCGCCAAGATTATTATAGACAACACGTTCCATATCTACCGGCACGCCATGAATGCCGATCTGGAAAGTGATGAGCCCTTTTTCCGCCACCCTCACGTCACCGCCATAGGGCCGCACGCCTGCGCCGGGCACTTCGAGCAGTGCAGGATACTTTCCTTCTTTTTTGGGAACACAAAGAATTCCGTACAACCTCGCACCTGCCGGATAATTCTGCAGGTTTACATGATAAACATTCACTTTATCAGTGCATCTGTCGGGCATCAGCGTCATCGTCGCGTCCATGGGAATTTCAGCAAGATCGTTTTTCGCACTGTCCCAGAACTGCAGGAAGTCGGAAGGCAACTTCGCCGCAGGTTGAATGTGCTGCGGCTCAAAACCTGCAGTAGCAAGGTTTCGGTAAGTCTTGCCTTCGAACGACACCTTCACGATACAACGCAAAAAGCCCGGCTGCTTCATCGTACCGCCGTCGATAGTTAGCTGACCATTGCGCAGCACCACCGAATCTCTTTTTACGGGTTCCATCCTTTCGGGTTCAATCTCGTAGGTTATGGGAACATCATGAAGCAGGTTGCCATGTTCAAATACCTGCACAGAAAATTTCACCTTTTCACCAACTTTATAGGTCCAATCAGCATGGTCGGGCGCCAATACAATATTGACCATCTGCTGCGAAGGCTGACTGAAACCGGTGACAGATACAATAACAAGAAGTATGACAATACAGGTCCTGGATATTTTTCTCATGTTCATCTGTTTATGATAAAAGATACAAAAGGCGTTTTATTCAATCACATACCAGCTATAACTTTCCGGCAGCAGCGTAAAAGTAAAATTAATGGAATAGTCGCGGTTGAGCGTGTATGTTTTTGCGTTAGTTTCCTTTTCCCTGACAACTGCTTTTTGCTGCAAACCCGTGTAATAGAGCGGAAGCCGGATGGTCCTCGTTATTTTTTCACCGGTAGGATTATACAGCATGATCAACCCTTTTTGCTTTAACGAAGGATTTACGTGCATCATGCCATCCCAGTCGCGGCCATCTGCCCTTCTCAGCGGAATCATGTCTGAATTGAGAATGTCACGGTATTGTTTATACCATGCTATGGTTCGCTGCACAAGCTTCTTTGTTGCCTCGGTGTCATACAGCCGCGGCCCCCTGTAACAAGCCTGCACTCCAGCGCCATAATATTGCATCATCAACTGCTCGTAATCATTAAGGTGTTCGCTTAATGGCTCGAGCACCGCTTCGGGACCTCCGCCATGATATTTTGTCAACGGTACAAAGCCCCAGCTCATCGAGGCGGTCTTTTCGATAGTACCATCGTGAATATTCTGGCGGTTCAGGATTTTTTGCTGCGCGCGCGACAGCGAAAAGTTCACTTCCCTGTAGCCGATGGCAATCTTGTTTGTGCCATCGAGAAAATACCAATCCGGTGCGTTGATGTAAACACCGCGCTCGTTCAGCCAATGATACAATTCCTTTTGGATCTCTGCCTGCTTCCACTGGCTGTCGCCCAAACCTTCATGAGCCGGGTGCGTTGTTGAAGCACAAACATCGCCGGGATAGGGCCCGTCGTTCTCCCAAATATCAAACCCCGTTCGTTCAAAAAACAATTTGATTTTGTCGCGGTAAGCCAATCCCCATTTGCTGCCAAAACAGGGTGCATGGCCAAAAAAGGCGCCGCCGGGCTTACCCGTGGCCGGATCGATTACATCATCTTCGTCACTTATTCTCCGGCTGCTGAACAAGGCGTATCCGCCGATCATGATGCTTTTGCGGTGTGCATAATCAGCTAACGACTTCCACTTCGCCAGGTTTTCAGCAGAGGTATCCTCCATTTGCAAATGACTGCCGAAGCTCAATATCACCGCTTCATACCCGGTTGCGTCACATTGATCGATCGCGTGTTTCACCTCCTCGTCGTTGCGGCTTACCAGGTGCATGAATATCGGGTTCTGGTTTGTCCATGGCGCCACGGTGCGGTACATTTTCTTTTTGATCATTCCTCTTCGTACGCGGTCATAACTGTCCATCAATAGTTCGTACGACCGAACGGAACGTAAAGTATCACCCGGTTTCAGCCGTAGTTGCGTCACCTTTTCGGGGTACACCGCGAGCACGCAGGGCGTTTGCAAATTATAATTCACCTGCGACGTGTAAGTAGAATCTGCCTTCCAGTGCGTCGTCTGATCGCTGATCTCGTAATTCATCGCGTTATTGAACGCATAGTTCGTTTCTACATAAATCCCCTGTGGTTTTTCCATCTGTGTTACACTGCCTACCACAGCGCTCTCTTCCTCTACCAGTCCGAGCACCTCGTTTACCACGCGGTTGATCATGACATCGCTTTTTGACTGGTTACGAATGGTCAGCCATTTCACAATCAAAGGAACGCCATCATATAATGCGTAGTGAACGGATATAAAAACGTCTTTCAGCTCGTTTACCGGCGAGCGGTAATGAAAAGACAATGTTTTTCCCGAAGGCCGGGCGGCGTTCAACGCGTAGCTGCGTTGTTTCCATTTCAAAAAGGGCCGTATGGTATCGATCGCATAATCGGTAAGGAAAAAATCATCGGGGCCTTTCGTAAAATCGTCGGTCCATTCGTTCAGCAGGTAACCGTTTTCTTTTTGTCCATGCAGGCCGCCTATGTAATACGGTTTGTTATTGATGATAACTTTTGCTTCGGGCTTTATGGAACGCAGCAGTTCCTGGCCCGTGGCCATATTTTTATACCCCGTGCAAGCCGCGTTGGGTGACAGCCTGAAAGTTCTTTTTACCAGTCCGTTATAGAGGATCAAATCTTTTTTAGATGGGGAAAAATATACTTCGGCTTTTTGCTGTGCAGGATGCAGCAGCCAGTCGCCGGTATGAATGCGCTCTATTTTTGCGTCATATTCATGCTGTGCATTTGCGTTG
Organism: uncultured bacterium; assembly: GCA_966193805.1. Lineage (GTDB taxonomy): Bacteria > Bacteroidota > Bacteroidia > Chitinophagales > Chitinophagaceae > Flavitalea. Next base: position 7,220 of record CBIGXK010000092.1, read on the forward strand.
AAACACAAAAAAAGTAACAGCAGGCAACAGTTAGTTTTCATCATCCGGTAAAAGTCTGAAAAAAAATCATTCGTCGCATTGCTTCAGCATGACTTCTGCCTGTTCCTGTCCCCAGCCAGGGTATAGCGGTTGCGGTTTCGCGGCTTTATACAGAGCGACGGCTTTTTCCAGCACGGGCTTCGCCTTTGCTTTGCCACCACCAAATTGCTCTGGTGTTCCGAACAGACCGGCACCTTCAAGGTAAACCAGTCGCGGGTTATCGGGACTGATTTCGCGTGCGTGCTTAAGGTACTGTGCCGCCTCCATACCGTAATTCATGTACCTGTTGGGAGGGTCCACCAGCATTTGCTGCGTGGCGGCCATGTATCTCACGGCGAGCACCTCTGCGCGGTCGGCGCTGTCTTTGATCAATGCGTCGGCCTTATCCAGGAGCTCTTTGACTTTTTGCGCGTTGGCATCTTTATCGAGGTTCATATCCGTCCATGCGGCGGTTGTAAGTGCAAGCCCGGCATAGTAGTACGGCAGCCACTGTGTTTTTTCTGCGTCACCGATTCTTTGAAATGCGGCAGAAAGCGACTGGTAACCTTCCGTGGTTTGTCCGCCCCCGAACTTCGCCAGGTTTTTTTCCATGGCGTCAACGTATTTGTCACTTTGCGAATAGGTGCTCACGGCGGCGAGCAGCGAAGCGAAGAACAGGTATTTTCTCATTTTCCTTTGTTTAATTATAAATTATTGTTGATGGCATCCTGTGTTCGGTCGACACCCCAACTGAAGAAGGCGCCGATGAAATAAAACCGTTTGGACGGCAGGCCGATGGGTTGCTTCACCCGTCCATTGTAGGAATAATTGTAATTGAACACCGGCTCGTAGCCGAGCACATTCGTCACGCTTGCCACCAGCACCCAAAACACTTTGGGATTTGTTTTGCCGAGGCTCGGAACATAGTTGACGCTGAAGCCGAGGTTGTGATATGACTTCGTTTTTCCCTCGTCGCCGATCGCGTACTTATTTTGCGAATCGTTAAATACAAAGCGATAATACGGCCTGCCCGTCGCGAAACTGTAAGTAAGGTTGAATCCTGTTTTCCAGTCTATCACAAACCGCTTCGTTACCAGCGACAAAGTATGCCCCGTGGCAAAATTGGGCTGCAGCAGACCCGGAAAATTCAGGTAGTCCCTTTTGGTGTCGAGGTAAGAGTAACTGATCCAGTAGTCAAAATTCATAAATGATTTTTTGTCGCGCCAGAAAAATTCAATCCCCTTCGCATATCCTTTCCCGTTGTTGTTATACAGGGATATTTCCGGATAAGTTTTTACGAGGTCGTCGTATTTTTTGTAATATCCTTCCGCTCTGAATATTCTGTCGTTTGTTGTTTTCTGGTAAGTGAGTATGTAATGCGTTGCCTTCGTGTGGTTAAGGTTTGTGGTGTAAATGAGCTGCGTATTTTCGGGTTTCTGAAAGAATATACCATAAGCTGCCGACACCTGCGCGCCCTCTCCTACTTTATGGGCAAAAGAAATTCGCGGCGCAAAATTGGATTTCCCTATAATGGATGAATGTTCAAAGCGGCCGCCGATCTTGGCCGCCAGGTCGTTGGTTACATAGATGTCTGTTTCCGCAAATACGGCGCTGAAGTTCTCGATCAGCTTCGAGCGCTGACCGTTAAATACGCTCGTGTTGTACCCATACATGTATTCGCCGCCGAAACGAATGGTGCTGATGCCGAACATTCTTTTTTCCAGCACCGCCTTTGCCTGCGACAAGTCTGCACGGTTGTCGATGATGAAATTTTTGTTGGCCGACCAACCGCTGTCGGCCAGCAACTGTTGCTTGTTCTGGCTGTTTTGCAATTGCTGTTCGATGTCATCCCTGTTGGTGCTGTAGCTTAATCCCAGGTTTATTTTCCATCCTCTGCCCAAATTTTCTTTCCAGCTCAGGTTGTTGTACCAACTAACGTTACGCAGGCCAAAGGCGTCTTTCAATGCGGCGCTGTCGATGTCCGGTCTTCTCAGCCCAAGCACGCTTTTATCAAATGTTGTATAGTACTTGATCATCCCGCCACTTTTGGTGCGTACACGAAAATTCGCATCTCCATTATGAAAGACCGGCATGTCGAAATAATCAGGCGTTTGCTTCACCATGTTGAAATAAGCGATCAGGTTCACATAATTGTAATTAACACCCCACGAAGATTTTTTGTTATCGGCCAGTTGCTGAAAACCGCCGCCAACAAGAATAGGAGAAACACTCAGGGTGGCGGCCGACTGTTCGGGCAGATCGATGGATTCAAGAATTAATGCTGATGAGAGCGCCTGACCGTACAGCGCGGAGTAACCGCCCGTGCTGAATACGGTTCCCTTGAAAAGAAACGGTGAGAACCGCCCGCGCGAAGCAATGTCGGGAACACCTGTAAAGTAAGGATTGTTCACCAGCGTGCCGTCGATGAACTGCTTTGTTTCATATCCCGCGCCGCCACGCACGAAAAGGCCCTCCTGCTCGCCCACCTGCTGTGCGCCCGGCAATGTTTTGACGGCGTTGGTGATGTCGGCGTTGCCGCCGCCAACGGTGGCAACATCCAGTGAATTGAGTACCGTGGCGGCGCGTTTCGTATCGCCCGCAGCAAACGATCCGGCAATTACGGTAACCGCTTTGAGCTCGCTTAATTCTTCTTTCAGGGATATGTCGATGTTGAGCGGTGCATTGTCAATGGTGATCGTCTGTTCGACCGTTCGGTAACCAACATTTGTTGTGATGAGCGTCTGCTCTCCTTTTTCGGTTGTACTGAAACTATAATTGCCTGAAGAGTCCGAAATTGTTCCATCATACGTATTTTTGACGGATACGCTGGCTGCAGGCAATGGCCTTCCCCTGTTATCCTTAACCTTACCGCTGATAATTACCTGCGCGCTTAAGTGCTGGACGAATGCCAATACTATCAAGAGCGACGTGCATTTTCTCATTGCAGGTAAATTATGTGCAGAAAACGAATTTAATTAATTATGCTTTCTGTGCAGTTATTGCAGTTGTAACACCAATTAACGGTTAATTGCGAATATATGTCCAATCTATCTTTCTTCCGGCTTGCATCGCTCATCCTGGGTTTCGGATTTTTATTATTTGGAGACCATGCGCATGCAAATCAACCCAAACCGCCCAACATCATTGTCATCTTCATGGACGACATGGGCTACGGCGATCCCGGGAGCTACAACGGAAACGGATACTCCACGCCAAACATCAACAGGCTGGCGGCGCAAGGTATGCGGTTCACCAATTTTTATGCTGCACAGGCCGTGTGTACCGCCTCAAGGGCAGCATTGCTAACGGGATGCTATCCCAACCGCCTCGGTATTTCGGGCGCGTTTTTTCCGTGGACGCCCACCGCTTTGAATCCCAATGAAACAACACTTGCTTCGCTGCTGAAACAGGCTGGCTATAAAACGGCCATGGTGGGCAAATGGCACCTGGGCTGCGAACCACCCTACCTGCCTACGCACTATGGTTTTGACGAATACACGGGCCTGCCCTACTCCAACGACATGTGGCCGGTATTGTATGATGGTACGCGGACGGCTGACTCCGCACACTGGCGGTGGCAATATCCGGAGTTGCCGCTCATCGAAGGCGACCACGTTGTGAAATACATCAAAACACTCGACGACCAGGCGCAGCTCACAACCATTTATACAGAGAAGGCGGTGAGATTTATTAAGAACAACAGCAGGGGCCCGTTCTTTTTGTACATGGCCCATTCGATGGTGCACGTGCCGCTGGCAGTGTCTGATAAATTTAAGGGGAAGAGTAAAAGGGGATTATTTGGAGATGTGATGCTGGAGGTCGATTGGTCGGTAGGACAAATTATGCAGGCGTTGAAAGATCAAAACATTGAAGAGAATACGCTGGTGATCTTCACGAGCGACAACGGCCCGTGGCGATCGTTTGGCAACCATGCCGGCAATACAGGCGGGTTGCGTGAAGGCAAAGGAACCACGTTTGAAGGCGGGCAGCGTGAACCGTGCATCATGCGGTGGCCCGGAAAGATTCCTGCGGGTACCATTTGCAGCAAGCTTAGCTCAACGATCGACCTGTTGCCGACGTTTGCGGAAATAACCGGTGTGAAAAAACCGGCTCATAAAATTGACGGCGTCAGCATATTGCCTTTGTTGATGAATGATGCATCGGCAAACCCCCGCGATGAACTCGTTTACTATTATCATAAGAACAGTCTTGAAGCGCTAAGGAAGGGGCAATGGAAGCTGGTGTTCCCGCATACCACAACCACTTACATTGGCGGGCCACCCGGTAAAGACGGTTTTCCTCATTCGCTTCCGAGGGTGAAGGTGGGCATGGCGCTTTATGACCTGAGCATCGATCCCGGTGAAACGGTGGATGTGCAATCGAGCTATCCGGAAAAAGTGGAGGAACTGAAAAAGGTGGCGGACAAATATCGCGCTGACCTCGGTGATGATCTCACGGGTGTGAAGTGTACGGGGTGCAGGCCGCCTGCTACTTATAAGCCGTCTGCGCCGGTGCCGGCGGCGTTTCGGTGAGGGATCTTTTTTTGCAGTGTGGTCCACCCCCGGCGCTTCGCGCCACCCCCGCCAGCGGGGGA
>CBIGXK010000093.1:0-11817 GCA_966193805.1 uncultured bacterium
CCCTACTGCCCATTGCCTACTGCCCACTGCCCATTGCCCACTGCCCCCCTCTCCCCCTTTGCCGCCTCCCGTCAGAATCATACCTTTGTCGCCTAAAAAAAACAGATCATGCCGACAATCGCAAAATCCAACATTGATTTCAAACTACCTTATAAAGTCGCAGATATCAAGCTCGCAGAATGGGGACGTAAAGAAATCCGCCTGGCAGAGGCAGAAATGCCCGGACTGATGTCCCTTCGCCAGGAATACGGTCCGTCGCAACCCCTCAAAGGCGCACGCATTGCCGGCTGCCTCCATATGACCATCCAAACCGCCGTTCTCATCGAAACGCTTGTGTCGCTGGGCGCAGAAGTAAAATGGAGCTCCTGCAACATCTTCTCCACGCAGGACCACGCCGCCGCAGCCATCGCGGCCAAGGGAATCGGCGTATTCGCCTGGAAGGGCCAAACACAGGAAGAGGCCGACTGGTGCATCGAACAAACTTTGTTCTTTGGCGCAGCCGACAGGCCCCTGAACATGATTCTCGATGATGGGGGCGACCTCACCAACATGGTATTCGACCAATACTCCGAGCTGGTTCAGCACGTGAGGGGACTGAGCGAAGAAACCACCACCGGTGTTCACCGCCTCTATGAAAGGATGACCAAGGGCACGCTGCCCATTCCGGCCATTAACGTGAACGACTCGGTTACCAAGTCGAAATTCGACAACAAATACGGCTGTAAAGAGTCGCTGGTCGATGCCATTCGCCGCGCCACCGACGTGATGCTTGCCGGCAAAGTAGCCGTGGTGGGTGGATACGGCGACGTAGGTAAGGGTTCCGCAGCCTCCCTGCATGGCGCAGGTTGCCGCGTGATCGTCACCGAAATTGATCCTATCTGCGCACTGCAGGCCGCAATGGACGGATATGAAGTGAAGAAAATGATCGACGCCGTTAAGGAAGCCGACATCATCGTGACCGCTTCGGGCTGCCGCGACCTCATCACCGAAAAACATTTCAGGGCGATGAAAGACAAGGCCATCGTCTGCAACATCGGTCACTTCGACATAGAAATAGACATCGCCTGGATCAACAAGAACTACGGCCATACGAAAGACACCATCAAGCCGCAGGTTGACCTTTACAACATCGACGGCAAAGACATCATCGTTCTCGCCGAAGGCAGGCTGGTGAACCTGGGCTGCGCCACCGGCCACCCGAGCTTTGTGATGAGCAACTCGTTCACCAACCAAACGCTGGCACAGATCGAACTCTGGACCAACCATGGCAACTACGAGAATAAAGTGTACGTGCTTCCCAAACACCTCGACGAAAAGGTGGCAAGGCTCCACCTCGCGAAGATTGGCGTTGCACTCGACGAACTGTCTGACGAACAGGCCAGCTATCTCGGTATTCCGAAAGAGGGGCCGTTTAAGTCGGATAACTACAGGTATTAAAAGTTGAAAACAATCCCCTCGCTGAGGGAGGGGATTGTTTTCTTATTTAAAAGAAAATATTTTCTCATGTCGGTCCACCCCCGCCAGCGGGGAAATCTTCCGTCTTCCGTCTCCTATCTTCCGTCTCCCGTTTAACTTTCAACCTAGCACACAAATTGCAGAGAAAAATATATGCAAATCAGATTTATTAAAAATATTCAGTTCACCAAAGTGCTGAAAGCCGAAGGGAGAATGAGGGAATTTAATTTCCGAAAACCCAATGGCCGCGAAGCTGCCCCCGCCACCGTTGATGTAAGCGACGACCGCGGCCACAGGATCGTTTTCCAGATGGAAAAAGAAGGCAGCGCATGGAAAATCATTCCCCAGCGCCTGCCCGACTGGATTATGCAACTCGAAGACAAGTTCAGCGAGCTGCTGGAAGAAGAATTGAGCAATTACTAAACTTTTTAGTAATTTGGGGTGGCAATTCTCTCACTATGCTCACCGGAACCAGGACCATCGCCCATTTTGACCTCGACTCCTTCTTCGTAAGCGTCGAATGCCTGAAGAATAAGTCGCTCACCGGAAAGCCGATTGCTGTGGGCGGACATGGCGACCGTGGCGTAATTACCTCCTGCAGCTATGAGGCCCGTAAATTTGGCGTAACAAGCGCCATGCCCGCTAAACTCGCACGAAGGCTTTGCCCGGAGCTCATTCTCGTAAAGGGCGACATGGACAGCTACCTGCAATTCTCCCGGTACGTTACAGCACTCATCGCCGAAAGCGTTCCGCTTTTTGAAAAAGCCAGCATCGACGAATTTTACATCGACATGTCGGGTATGGACAAATTCTTTGGTTGCGCACAATACACCTCCGCGCTCCGGCAAAAAATTATTCGCAAAAGCGGCCTGGCCATCTCGTACGGACTCGCATCCAATAAACTCATTAGCAAAGTCGCCACCAACGAGGCAAAGCCCAATGGCCAGATCGAAGTGCCTTTTGGCACCGAAAAATCGTTCCTTGCCCCGCTGTCGATCGACAAAATGCCGATGATCGGCAAACAAACAGGGGCATTGCTGAAAAGCATAGGCCTGCATACCATCGGGGCGCTCAGCCAAATGCCGATGGAAACAATGATCGCACGGCTCGGCAAAAACGGAATTTCATTGTGGCGGAAAGCTAACGGCATCGATGAAACGCCGGTGGTTGCCAGCCACGAACAGAAAAGCATCGGCACGGAAAACACCTTCCAGTCGGATACTGCCGATGTTCCCTTCCTGCACAGGGAACTTACCAGGATGACAGAACAGGTGGCGTTCGAGCTGCGCGACAATAACCGGCTCACCGGTTGTATAACTATAAAAATCAGGTACAGCGATTTTCAAACATTCACAAAGCAGGCGGTCGTTGCGTACACCTGCTCCGACCACATCCTTCTGCAAACCGTAAAGCAATTATTCGATAAACTGTACGACAAGCGCTTTCGGGTGAGGTTGATCGGTGTGCGGTTCAGCCACCTTGTACCCGGCAACTACCAGATACATTTATTCGACGACACGTATGAAACCATCAGTCTTTACCAGGCGATAGATCACATCAAACACCGTTTCGGCGAAGACAAACTCATCCGCGTGGCAGGGGCCACATTCATGTCGAAAAAATACCAGGAGGAGAAACAGCAACCCGCCACTACCGTTGTTGAGCAGCCGTCAATATTTGGCACTGCACGGCTCGAACGCAAGATTTCATTGTCGAACGCGCCTCACGGGCGTAGCTAATCCTCGCTATGCGTTGACCTTTCTTAATTCAATCAGCGAAGCCGGCACCTCTCCGGGATTCCAGTGCCGATGTATCGCCATGGCGGCGCCAATCGCGGAGGCCTGGGCAACGGTGGCCGCATACACTTCCTGACGCGGGTACGCCCGTGCCAGCAGGTTCATGTAAATATCATTGCGAACAAAACCGCCATCCACAAATATCCGGGACACTTTATTATTCATCACAAGTTTGGTGGAAAGCGCTTGCTGATGAATAATGTCCATCACCAGTTGATGATAAGCATCCTCAGCGGTTTCAAACGCAGCAAGGCCGCGGTCACCGAAGGCAAATTTTCCATTGCAAAAGGTATCGTGTTCATCCTGCGGATGGGTTTTCACCAGGCGTTCGCAAATGGCCGCATTAAACTTTACATGTTTTGTGAAGTCTGCCGACAGGTTGAAATGTGCGGCGATGCGTTTTGCCTGTTCTTCATGCTCATGCCCCGCAAATACCCTGGCTGCCTTCACCGGCTTATGCTGATAACTTAAAAAACACAGGCAGTCGTGTTGCAGCTCATCGTCTGTAAGTGGTGCATCATTGAAGGGGTTCATGCTGATGGACCACGTGCCCGTTGAAATCAGCACAAAAGGTTCATTGAAGATCGCGAGATAAGGGATCAATGCCGAAGAGCTGTCGTGAAGCCCCGCTCCCGACACCACATTTTTCCAACCGGTTGGCAGCACGGCATCGCACGGTAATACAGGCGCGAGCCGCCGGTCAATATTTTCCTTCTTCACCCACTCGTGATAATCTCCCTTTTGATAGTTCCACAACATGGTGTGGCACCCGATGCTGGTAATGTCTGAATAATACTTCCCCGTTACCAGCGACGAAAGATATTGGGGAAGATGAAGCGAAAACCCCTTTCTTTCCGTGAGTCCACGTTCATGTTTCAGGCGATACAGTTGCAATCCCGAATTGAGGTGGTCAAGTACAGGGGATGCCGTCTCCCTGGTTAATTTTTCTTCGCCGCCGTAGGTGTCAAAAAATTTATTTTTTAAGGCAGGAGGAAATGGCTTGAGATAGCTGTAAAGCGGCAGAAACGGTTTGCCGTTGTCATCAAGATGAACAAAGCTCGCACCGAAAGAAGAGAAATTGATCGCCGAGATATCATGCTTCTTTTCCGACAGTAATTTCCCGATGGACGTATTGATCCATGAGGTCAGTGATACGAGATCATCGCAGGCGTCACCATCTTCATCCTTTATTTCATCGAAACGCGTCGTTTGTTCGTGAATGATCCGGTAGTTCTCATTGAACAAAAAAAGTTTCTTGTTGGTTTTTCCAACATCGAATATGGCAATCACGGAGGGGGAGTTGTTTTGCAGGTTATCGTTTACCGTTTGCCGTTCGCTCAAGGGTTCAGCTCCACTTTCGTCATTTGATAATAATGGTTCTGCAGTTCATGAACGCTGATGGGATGGTTTAGTTCGCGGCGATCTTCGCGCCACCACATTTCCAGCCTTGAAAAATCGTCTTTTGAGGGCACAAGTATTCTGAAGGAATCTTTCATGTACTTTACGGCCTGTCCGTTTTCTACCCGTTCAAACCCTAATTTATTCAACTGTTCATCAGACAGCGGGATGGGGAACAAATGTTCCGGCTTGAACCAGAACTCCTGAACGGACGTTTCCACACACACTTCCTTATCCTCGTTATTAATCTCTTTTACAACTCCTTCCCAGGTGTCGCCGTCGTATTCTGCGATCACCAGGTCACCTTGCTGGATTTCGTTCAACCTGATCATATGGATGCAATTTTTGGGTATTTGAATATACAAAAAAATGTCATCATGATCTTTTTCGGTAAGAAATAACCGCCCAACCGTTAAGCCCCACTGCAAACAGCAACATAATGAACATATACCTGCTAATGTCTGCAAAGCCGCTTCCCTTCAGCACCACCATCCTGATCACCTCCACGAAGTACGCCACAGGATTGATTCGCGTGATGGCCTGCGCCCAGCCGGGCATGCTTTCGATGGACGTGTACAGTCCGCCCAGCAATATAAACACCATCATCATAAAAAACGAAATGAGCATCGCCTGTTGCTGGTTATGCGTGTAGGTGGATATCAGCAGGCCGAGCCCGAGTAAGGCAAGCAGGTACAACGCCGCAAACGCATAGATCACCAGCAGGCTGCCAACAGGTATGATGCCGTAAGCGAGCCAGCCGATCACCAGTCCGATGGAGAGGATCACCAGCCCTATCACCCAAAAAGGGATGAGCTTCGCGAGAATGAAATGAAGCTTCTTTATCGGCGTAACGTTGATCTGTTCAATTGTGCCGATCTCCTTTTCTTTTACAATGTTCAATGCCGACAGGTTCGCTCCCACCATCGTGAGTAATATCACGAGGATTCCCGGCACCATGAAATATTTGTAGTTCATGAGCGGGTTATACCAATTAGAGGTGACCACTTCGATGTTAAGCTCCGGGCTGAACCTCGGCATTTGTATCCATTTCAATCTTACTTCATTGTTGAAATCGCGGATAATGCTTTGCAGGTATGCAGACCCGAGCCCCGCTTTTACACCATTCACTGCATTTACAGCCATAAAAACCGGCGCCTCATTTTCCTTCACGAGGTTTTTTTCAAAGTCCGCCGGAATTTCAAGTATAATATCCGCGTTTCCTTTTTCCACTTCAATCAGGGACTGCTCGTAGCCACTACTGTAATGTTCCAGCAGGAAATAATTGGTTGATGTGATCTTCGAGATCATCTGCCGTGAATAGGAAGAATGATCGTGGTCGATAACACTGAGCTTAATTTCTTTTATTTCGTAGTCGGCGGCCCATGGCAGCACGAGCAGTTGCACGATGGGCACCACGAAGATGATGCGTATGATGGATGGGTTCCTGAAAATCTGGCGAAACTCTTTCTGCAAAAGAAATTTGAGGGTTCTCATGCGAGCCTGATTTTAAATTTTTTAATACTCAGCAATAGTAACGCTACCATAAATCCTGCGAGCACCAGCGTCGGTTTCCACACCACGCTCATATCGGCGCCCTTGATCATGACCGCATTGATGATGGAGTAATACCATTTTGCGGGCACAATGTTGGAGATGACCTGCAGCGGCACCGGCATATTTTCGATAGGAAACATGAAGCCGCTGAGCATGATGGTGGGCAGGAACATGCCGGTAAGCGAAATGAACATGGCCGTTTGCTGCGAGTCGGTGGATGCGGAAATCAACAAGCCGAACGCAAGGCAGGTAAGCGTAAACAAAATGCTTTCAAAAACGAGCAGCGTAAGGCTCCCATTGATGGGCACGTCCAGCACAAAAACGCTGAGCAGCAGTATCGACATGATATTCACGATAGACAGCATTAAATAAGGAACCGCCTTCGCAATAATGATCTTCAACGGCCGCACTGGCGACACAAGCAGCACCTCCATGGTTCCCAGCTCTTTTTCCTTCACCACCGTGATGGCCGTCATCATTGTGCACACCAGCATCAGCACCATCGCCATTACACCGGGCACCATGCTGTATGCACCTTTCAGTTGCGGATTATACAGCATTCTAATTTCCGTATTGATCGTGTAGGGCAGTTTTCGCTCATGAGTGATCCTGTCCTGGTAATCAAGAATGATCGCCGTGGCGTAATTCGCAAGTGCATTCGCCGTGTTGGGATCGGATGCGTCTGTTACCAACTGCACCTGTGCCTCGTTAAAATGCTGCAGGTCGTTGTCGAAATTTTGAGGGAAAACGATCACCAGCTTCACGTCGCCTTTCCTGAAAGTTTGTTCCATCTGCTCATAAGCGCGCAGGTTGGCTGCAATGTCAAAATACCTGCTGGAGTTGATCTCGGTGCTGAGGGCCGCAGTAGAATTATCTTTTGACTGATCGAAGATGGCTATGCGTGCGTTCTTCACTTCATTCGTCAACGCGAAGCCGAACAGGATGATTTGCGCGATGGGCATCCCCAAAAGGATGAACATGGTTCTTTTATCACGAAGGATGTGATAAAATTCTTTGCGTACGAGTGAAAAAAACTGGTGCATTGTCGTTCATTTATTCTGTTCTGCCGGCGCCCCTGGCCAGTTGCAGGAACACATCATCCATTGACGCGGCGCCGAACTGCTCTTTCAGGCGGCCCGGCGAATCCAGCGCTTCAATTTTACCATCTACCATGATGGAAACCCTGTGGCAATATTCCGCTTCATCCATATAGTGCGTGGTAACGAATATCGTGATGCCCGCAGCGGCGGCATTGTAGATCATGTTCCAAAATTCCCTGCGTGTTACCGGATCAACACCCCCCGTGGGCTCGTCGAGAAACACGATACCCGGCTCATGAAAAATTGCAACCGAGAACGCAAGTTTTTGCTTCCATCCCAGAGGTAGTGAGGCTACAAGTTTATCTGCTTCATTAACCAGATGAAGGTCCTTCAATACCTGCGCCGTCTTTTCTTTAATAAACCTGTCGCTTTTTCCATAGATGCCCGCATAAAAGCGAATGTTTTCCCTGATCGTTAAATCTTCATACAGGGAAAATTTCTGGCTCATGTAGCCGATGTTCTTTTTGATCTGCTCGTTTTGCGTGTACACGTCAAAACCTGCCACCGTCGCCTTTCCATCGGTTGGCAATGAAAGGCCGCACAACATTCTCATCGCCGTTGTTTTGCCTGCACCATTTGCACCGAGAAAGCCAAATATCTCGCCCTTCTTCACCTCGAATGAAATATGGTCCACCGCCGTGAAGCTGCCAAAGCGCTTGGTGAGTTTATCTGCCGTTATTACGTTTTCGTTTGACATATTAATTCTTCATTAGCGCCATAAAACAATCCTCGATATCCGGTTCAACGGGGATGATCTCTACCCCCGGCTGCTGACGGCTAATTATTTCTTTCAATGCATTTTCATCTGCCGCGTGTTTCATCACCACATGATGGTATTCGCCGAATGGGTAGGCGTCTTCCACGCCGGGTGCGGCTTTCAGGCTGTTCAATAATTCAAGCATGTTGAATGATTTGGCCGCCAGCATCGGCTTCCCAAATTCCCTGACGATGCCGGCCGGTGTGTTCAACGACAATATCCTGCCTTCCTGGATCAGGGCTATGCGGTCGCACAGGCCGGCCTCATCCATGTAGGGTGTTGACACGAGAATGGTGATGCCCTGCTGTTTGAGTCTTTTCAGCATCTCCCAAAATTCCTTCCTCGATACAGCATCCACACCGGTCGTTGGTTCATCCAGCAGCAACACCGAAGGGCGGTGAATGAGTGCGCAGCTCAATGCGAGCTTCTGTTTCATGCCACCGGATAATTTGCCGGCCTTCCTGTTTTTGAAGGGTTCGATTTGCGAATAGATGTCTTTCACCAAATCGTAATTTTCTTCGATTGTGGTGTTGAATATGGTGGCGAAAAAATTAATGTTCTCTTCCACCGTTAGATCCTGGTAAAGCGAAAATCTTCCGGGCATGTAGCCCAGCCTCTGCCTGATGGCTTTGTAGTCTTTAACCGTGTCGAATCCGTCCAGGGTGGCCGCGCCGCTATCCTGGATCAATAATGTTGCAATGATGCGGAAAAGACTCGTCTTGCCGGCGCCATCCGGACCGATGATGCCAAACAATTCAGCCTTTTCCACTTCGAACGAAACATCGTTCAACGCGGTCACCTGCTCTTTTTTCGTGCCGTAGGTCTTGACGATATTTGCAACGGTTACAGGTTTCATTGTTCGTTCAATTGAACTTCGGCGTACATGCCTATCTTGAGAAATCCGTCATTCTTCACTTTCACTTTTATTGCGTAAACCAGGTTGGCCCTTTCATCTTTTGTTTGAATAGTTTTCGGCGTAAACTCCGCCTTGTCGGATATCCAGGTGATGGTCCCTTCATATTTGCGGTATTCTTCTTTTGGATCGTCTATAAGGACAGTAACCTTCTGCCCGATTTTTATCAATGGCAGCAAATCGCCGGTGAGGTAAGCGCGAAGGTCGAGGTAAGAAAGGTCGGCGATTTTGTATAGTGCCTTGCCGGCAGAAACTACCTCGCCTGCTTCGGCATACTTGGCGATAACCGTTCCTGCCACCGGGTTCACGATATTGGTGCGGCTAAGCTGATCCTGCAATTGCGCCACTCTCTTGCGCAACGGCTCCGACTCGCTGAGTATGCCACGGTTTTGCGTGGAAACGTTGCTGCGCTGCACGTTGATCTGCTGGCGCGTTACAGCGATTTGTTTCGTGAGCACGTCTATTTGCGCATTGATATCATCGAGTTGCTTGCCGGTTGCCGCATCCTGCTTCAGCAAATTTTCAGTTCTCGTTTTCTCATGCCGCATCGTTTCAAGTTGTGATTGCTGCACCAGCAGTTGGTCCTGCAGCAGCTTTACCTGCGGTGCAACATCGGCGGTACGTTCCGAAAGTGCCGCGATGCTCGCTTGCACCTGCGCCTTTTGCAGTGCGATGGTGGTGGAGTCGATGGTGCCGACCACAGAATCTTTCGGAAAGATTGCGCCTTCTTCCACAGCGAACGTTAAGATGCGGCCGGGCACTTCGGCCGACACAACCACTTCATCTGCTTCAAAGGTCCCCGATGCGTCGGATTTCATGCGGTTAGACGAGCAAGCGGTTAGCAGCAGCAGAATAAAAAAAGAAATTGAAGATTTCATTAGTTTATTTTTATAAAATATCATGGTATTAGTAGTCCACTCCCCACTCCCTATTCCCTACTCCCCATTCCCCAACAACGTCTCATACGCAATCTCCGCCTGCAACAATTGAATTTCATGCGTAATCAATGTTTGTCTCGCCTGGTCCTCGTTATTGATCTCCCGTAAATAATCACTCGCGGTCATCACCCCGTTTTCAAGCTGCGCCTTCGCAGATGCCGTCACCGATTTTCTCAAATCAATAATTTCTTTATCCGAACTGATCAGTTGTTGCAGCTTATTAATCTCGGCGCGCTGCTTTTTCGTTTCAGCATTGGTATTCAGCAAAAAAACATCTTTCTTCAGGTCCACAATGCCGCGGTTGATCTTCACCAGCTCTTTATCATTTTTCGCCGTGTACAGTCCGCCGAGCTGCCAACTGAGCCGCACACCACCGATGTAGAAAAAGTCAAATTCGTTCTTCAGCAAATTAAGACCGGGCCTGCCGTAGCCACCCTGCAAAAACAGGCTGGTGCGTGGCATATTACGTGCATTGATCAGTTTATTCTGCTGGTTCAGCAGCGCCGACTGATCACTGAAAAGCTTTATTTCCGGCCTTTTGACAGTAGTATCGGTGATAGCCGGTGCATCTGGCATTTGAAATACGGCAGATGTGTCCAGCGGCTGGTTCACAAATAGCGACAACGTTTCAATAAGCGCCGCGCGCGATGAGCGCAGTTCAACCGAACGCTGTTCCGCCCTGATCACCTCGGCCCTCAGAACATTTTCATTTGAGCGAAAGGCAACGCCATTCTGTACCTGTGCCCGCACTTTGTTCAAACCGGTCTGCAGATCCTGCCGCACAAGCTCCACTTGTTTGATCTGCTCGTCCAGGTAAAGTATTCCGAGATAAACCTGGTTAATTCTTTCCTTCAGCTTAAACAACTCCACCTCCACCTGCTGCTGTTCAACCGCGGCATTCAATTGCTGAAACGATTTCTGCTGTTTGGTGGCGCCGCCATCATAAATCAACTGGTTGATGTCGGCAGTCAGTTTATACTGATCTTTTTCAGGCGCATCGATTTCCAATCCGGGAATCGGCACATCCACTTCGGTAACTGCCGATTGATAACTCGCCTGCCCGTTGATGGAAAACTGCGGCAAATATCCCTTGCCCAGGTTGGCGATATTGATAGCTGCTGTGCGGACGATCAGGTTTTTTTGTTTGATCAGGGGATAATTGCTTCTCGCGAGCGACTGCGCCTTGTCGAGTGTGAGCGATTGGCTGATCGCCGCACCCGGTGCAGCGCAGAAGCATACAAAAAAAACAATCATCCGGGTATTGAAAAAATTCATAACCATCATTTTTTTATTGAGCTGATGATGAACTGCGGGATTTCTTTTTTCCTGTCGCGCATAAGCTGCGTAAATACAGCATCGTCAACATGCATAACCGTTTTGAACATGGGTTTGGCGATGAAGGGGAATACACACATGGATATCATGTGCATGAGTAATTGCGGCGGATTTATGGGACGTATGGTTTTTGCTTTCACCTCGTGCTTCACCTGCATAATAAAACTATGGGGGTTCGGCGGTCTGTTGCCGAAAAGTTTCTTAACAAACTTCTCCGGCTGCTGGTTCATTTCATAAAGAATGAATAGCGGGATGTATGGGTTCTCGATGATCTTGTCGATGTACGCATCGCAGAACAATTCTATTTTATCAAACAGCGGTGTTTCGGATTCGAATATGGAGGTGATGTGCTCCCAGAAGCCGATACTCAATTTGCTGAAGATCGTTTGGAACAATTGTTCCTTGTTGCGGAAATAATAGTGGAGCAGCGCTTTGTTGATGCCTGCCTCATCGGCAATATCCTGCATTCGGGCGCCTGCCATTCCATTTCGGATAAATACTTTTTTCGCTGCTTCAAGTATTCTCTCTTCGGTACTGTCGTCTTTCTCTTTTTTAACCATATAGTTTAACC
>CBIGXK010000094.1:0-11780 GCA_966193805.1 uncultured bacterium
CTGTTGAAGAATTTAATCAGTTTTGGAAAGCCTTCCCTCCTTCTGATATACCAATGTTTATTTTTATTGCCATCACACTTGCAAAAAAGAAGAATAGCAAATCCCCGTATTTGTTTATTCAACAGAAAAGACGTGGAGGAACTGGCGAGGCCGGGGATGACTTGGTGATAACTGATTGTGGTTGGTTTATTTGATTTGGCTATTTTGATAGATTCGCCGGAACACCAACAATTCCTGCAAAACGCTTATTCTCCTTTTAAACTCCTTACCGGATTCGTCATTGCTGCTTTTACTGCCTGAAAACTTACCGTTATCAGCGCTACTGACAGCGCGATCAGGCCTGCCAGAACAAACATCCACCAACTTATATCAATCCGGTAAGAAAAATTTTTCAGCCATTCGTGCATCACCCGGCCTGCTATCGGCAATCCGATTCCAATGGCAACGATCACTAACTTTAAAAAATCCTTTGACAAAAGCTGAACGATGTCCGGGACGCTTGCCCCGAGCACCTTTCGCACCCCTATTTCTTTAGTTCTTTGTTCAGCACTGAATGCCGTCAATCCGAATAATCCTAAACAGGAAATGAAAATAGCAACGACGGTAAATGAATTGATGATATTTGATAAGGTAATTTCCGTACGGTATTGCTCATGCACCTCTTCATCCACGAACGTGTATTCAAATGGAATTCCTGCAAAATGCTTATGCCATATAACAGCTATTTTTCCAAGCAATGCTTTATAATTGCTGCTGTTCGTGCTGATGAGAACTTCCGGAATGTAACTGGTTATATACCGAATAAATAATGGCTTTATTTCGTCGCGCAATGAATTAAAGTTATAATCTCGCATGACACCCGCAATCTCAAAGCTCACCCGACTGCCATCAGGAGATTCGGTGAATACTTTAGTTCCTTGCGCGTGATCAATGTCAAGACCCAACGTCTTTGCGAGTGTTTCATTTATAATGACTTTTCCGGAGTCGCGTGGCCTGAAATCCCGACCTGCCGCCAGTTTGATACCTGCAGTCTTCATAAAATGTTCATCTGCTTCAATCGCCTTCGCGT
Organism: uncultured bacterium; assembly: GCA_966193805.1. GTDB lineage: Bacteria > Bacteroidota > Bacteroidia > Chitinophagales > Chitinophagaceae > Flavitalea. The sequence continues at coordinate 1,070 of CBIGXK010000094.1, forward strand.
CGGTAGCGGCAGCCATATTTTGGCCTTCAATAAAAAGGGGCAGGTTATAAAGAACATCCCGCCCGGGAATATTGTCTGTTCTGCTTACTGAGCTTATGGCCGCCACTTTGTGCAGATCATTTACAAAGTCAGGTATATTGGCGACATCTTCGTTTGTGTGAAAAGTGAAGCCAATCTTCTGGTTCGGATCGAAGCCGAGGTCTCTGGTTTTTATATAGTGCAGCTGGCTATAAATTACAATGATGCCAGTAATCAAAATAATTGACAATGCAAATTGGAACACTACCAGTGAGCGCCTGATTCCAACACTCGAAATATGACTGGTGAAGGCGCCCTTGATTACTTTTATTTCTTTGAATGCCGATAAGTAAAATGCAGGATAACTGCCGGCGATCAAGCCGGTTGTTGCCATAATTACGAAGAGCATTAGCCATAACCGGTAATCAGAAAGAAAATTCAATTTAATATTGGCCTCGGTGATGTCGTTTAAATAGGGCAACATAACAATCAACAATGGTACGGCAATCAATAATGCGGCGAATGAAAGCAGCATTGATTCGCCAAGAAATTGTTTTACCAGGTCTGCTCTGCTTGCCCCGATCACTTTTCGTATCCCTACCTCTTTTGCTCGTTTTGAGGCACGGGCCGTAGACAGGTTCATGAAGTTAATACAGGCAATGACCTGAATTAAAACAGCTATCACTAGTAAGATCTTTAAAAAAACGGGACTGACCGGCTTTGATAGCTGAAGACCTTTTAAACCGGTGGTAGTGTGAATCTGGCTGACCGGTTGAAGGTAAAACTGTTTCGTCATCCCTTCTCGCTTCAGTTGTTCCTGTGCATGCTTTTCAACAAAGGCCTTAAATTTGTTTTCCAATTCAGCGACGTTGGTGTGTGGCCGTAGTTTTACGTAGGAAATAACAATATTGTCGCCGGTCCAGGATTCGTGTTCGTTAAAATAACCTCCATATCCGCCACTGTTCATTGAAAAAAAGAAATCGGCATGTATGTGCGTTTTCCCGAGGGTTTCATCCATTACACCGCCTACTGTAAAGTTATTCAGGCCAAACCCGTTGCCAATCTGAATCACTTTGCCAATTGGATTTTCATGTCCGAATAATTTATCCGAGATGGATTTCATTAATACCACGGTATTGGGAGATGCCAGAGCAGTTTGCGGATTGCCATAATTAAAATGGAAATCGAACATCCGGAACAGGGTTGAGTCTGCGTATGCAGCATCATTTGCATACAGTGATTTTTCTTTATAGCGAAGCAAATGATGGTCCATGCCAACGCCGGGAATAATTCGGGCAAATTCTTCCACCTCAGGGAAATCATGCTTCATAGCAGGAGCAACAGGTGCCGTGGCCGTTCCCCAGTTGCCCTTATCATTCTGAACCGTCCAAATTGTATTGATACGGTAGATATTCTGTCCATTATGATGATGTTTGTCGTAGCTATATTGGTCCTGTACGTATAAAATAATATACAGGCAACATAGTGTGCCAATAGCTAACCCAATTACATTAATGGAACTGAACGCTTTGTTCTTTTGAAAGGACCGTAAGGCTGTTTTAAAATATATCTTAAACATGAAATGCAGTCGATGTTAGAAATCTTGTACAAAAACGCCTTTTTGCCAAACGAACGATAAATGTACGGATTTGTAAAAAGTTATGAAATCACGCCCGTTTACAAAATTTTCAGGCCGCACCGCATTGGAATCAAATGCAGTCGCCGCTTGTCCACCCCCGTCGCCTTCGGCGCCACCCCGCCAGCGGGGGATATTCATTTTCGCCGAGGAAGTTGAAACGGAGTGCGCCGAGATAGTATATCGATCAAATATTAATAACGCGAGATTGATTTATATCAAACCAACAAAAACGCATCGTATTAGGATTTTTCTGTAAATTAAGGCGATCAACCGCAACTCCAATTCCTGCTGATCTTCCCCCCTAAACTTCATCAGCATCATGCAATATTACTACCTCAACCAGGCGGCGGAGCAAGTCGGGCCGGTAAGTACTGAGGAGCTCAAAAACGCCGGCATTACACCCAAAACACTCGTGTGGAAAGAGGGTATGAAAGAATGGGTTCCCGCTGGCACCATTGCGGAGCTCAAACAATTGTTTACACCAACACCTCCGCCCGTAACAAAAAACCCACCGGCCCAACAACCATCCCAAAGCAACCGCACAAAACTCCTGCTCGCAGCAGGCGGACTGCTCGTCATCGTCGTCGCAGCCGCCATCTTTATATTCGGGCGCAAAGGCTCAAAACATGCTGAGACAACCGTCGGCAAACTCGACAGCGTTATGGCAACACCACCCGCCGACACAACTTCAAAAGACGACAGCGTCGCCAACCCAACAAAAATCGTTAACCTCGATTCGCTCGCAAGCGCCATCTGGGATACGTCATCTAACACCAAAACAACGACTGCCAACGATGCCGTGCCCTCCTTCCTGCCAGGCTTTGGAAACGGCAATTCTTCATCCGAAAATCAAAAAGATTCCAAAGCCCCTGCGCCGAAAAAAACAAGTAAAAAACGAGCCGGCGAGCAGGTGAACGACACACGCGATGAGCCTGCACCTCCAAAGCGTAGCGAACCGGAACGGGTGAACCCCGCACGCTACATCGCCGTGACAGGTACATACCGCAAGAACCTGGTGTTTGAGGCTATCCTCGAAGGAACCATACGCAATGGATACAGCAGCCAGGTGCGCGACGTAACCATTGAAGTAACATTTCTCGATGCGAGCGGTCAACCCGTGGGCAACAAACGGTTCACTCAGAACGGCACCCTGCCCGCAGGGTCGAGCATGTCGTTTAAGTTTAAAACGAAACCGCCCAAAGGCACGAAAACCGCGCGTTATGAAGTGGCTTCTGTGAGCTTGCGTTGAGATGAAGTTTCCCCGGATCACGCATAATTACCCGGCTCCTATTTTTTGGCTGAATACTCGATGGTAACTGTGGCGCCTTCGTCGGTGCGTTCCATGAAATAGACGATAGTAGAAGTGGCATTCTCGTAATATTCTTTCAGCACCACGTATCCTTTTTCAAAAGCGGTGGCCAATAATTGAGGGTCGTTTTTATACGCCTGGGCAGCGCCATCTGTGTCCCATTCGTGTTCCTCGCCGAGATAATCGTATTCGCCCAGTCTTTCTTCGATCTTAAAAAAGAATTCATTGAGATACTTGTCGCCATCGGAGCCAAAATCAAGCGGAATGGTTACCATCCCCCCCGATAATTTCCCGTCAGTAAAAATATACGTCGCATAATCGCCGGTCTGGCTTTGGTCTGTCGACTTTCCATTCCAGGCGCCTTTATCCGTCACCCGGTACGTCACATAATAACCCGAAGGGTCCTCGTATAGCAGATCGGACGGATTTGCATTTTCATTCAACGCAATATTATCGTAATTACTTCCCCACAATTCATACCTGAAATCTGCCTTCTGCGTATTGAAACTTACGCTGGCAGAGTCGATTGTTCGTGTAACCGTGTTGAAAACCGTGACTTTAATGGTGTATGCAGAAACTTCCTGTGGCCGCCACGTGATTTGCTTTTCCGAACGGTTGCCGAATTCGCTGTCGTGGTCCGGACTGATCGTCCATGAATACGAGTTGAGCGAGAGAGAATCATTAAGAACCGGGCTTAGAACGAGTGTTTGTCCAACCGCAATGTTCGCAGGAAAATCCTCCCTGCCATTGATCGCGATACCCTGTATATGAACAGACGACAGGGTACCGTCGTTTTTTGAGCAGGAAAATAAGGAAACGGCCAAAGCCAGGAAGAGGGTAGGGTTATATTTCGTCATAAAAGGGTAAGGTGTCGATATATTGTCCAGGGTGGCGACAAAAATAGCAGAAGTTTTTGGCAAATGCAATGGTGTGCATCACCTTGATTGTCGCTGAATTGCCCAACCAAAATGTTCTTTTTACCGACAATGATCCACGCGAGATCGTGTGATGTTTGACGCGGGATTACCTTTGTTGAGGAATGTGAACCTCGATTTCAAACTGCAGCTGTCATCTGTAAAGCAATTGAACGCAAACACCGTAGAGCTGCACTATACATTGAAATGAAAAATAAAAAACCACAATTTGTATGAAAAAAGGAACTTTACTTTTTCTTCTCTTATCATCAATGTCAATTATGGCGCAGACCGGTAAAGAAGTTTCAGAAGATTTTCTTCAGTCGTTTGCCGACGCATTTAATGCTCACGACATCAAAGCCATAATGGCGCACATGACAGATGACTGCATCTTCCATGCTTCAGCAGGCCCCAACGCCGACGGAGAAAAATTCACCGGAAAGCAACAAGTCGCAAAATCATTCGAAGACGTATTTGCAGCTTTTCCCGACGCCAAATGGAGCAACGCCACGCATTTCATCTCGCGAGATCGCGGACTCTCCGAGTGGATATTTACCGGCACCAGGTCAGACGGGACAAAAGTTGAAGTTACCGGCTGCGACATATTCACGTTTAAAGACGGCAAAATAGCCATTAAGAATTCTTACAGAAAGAACCGCCTGCCGGCCCGGCCATCATGAAAGCGGTAGCACGCTTTGTAGCAAACGCGAACAGTATCGTATCAAAAGCGGACATTCCCTGCCTGCATGCCAAGCCGTAACCAGTTGATTATTAAAACAAAGCTTAACTGGCCTATCTTCGGTATAGTTTGCACAAAGCGAAACTGATGCTGAAAAACTACTTCAAAACGGCCTGGCGAAACATAACGAGGCAAAAAGTATATTCCTTTATTAATATTTCAGGATTGGCTTTGAGTCTCACTGCTGTTTGGCTCATCGCCCTTTTCATTGCCGATGAGTTGAGCTACGACAAATATCACGAGAATGCAGAAAGAATTTACAGGATAGCGTCGCACGGACAGTGGGCAGATGAAAAGTTTGACATCACCGGCACTCCGCCACCAGCGGCTCAAGCATTTAAAAACGACTTTGCCGAAGTGGAGGATGCGGTGCGCATCGATGCAGAAGGCGGCGGAGTTCTTGAATACGGCAACAAGAAAATAAAAGACGATGCCATTTTTTTTGCCGACCCTTCATTCTTCACCATATTTTCTTTTCGTTTTATCGTGGGCGATGCACATGCGCTAAATAAACCCAACAGCATGGTGCTTACCCGGTCTCTCGCACAAAAGCTTTTTTCAGATCCCGCCAGCGCACTGAACAAAACGGTGCTTATCGGCAATAATGCTGCGCTGGTAACAGGTGTGATTGAGGACGTTCCGGGCAACTCGCATTTTACCTTCAATGCCATTCGTACGATGCCCGCAAACTACACCGGTGATTGGGCAAACCTTAGCATTTACACCTATATCCTGTTGAAGAAAAACGCGGACATCGGCCGCCTCCGCGCAAAACTGCCCGCATTTGTTACTAAATACCTTACTTCGAATGCGCGCGACATTGATTTTAGGCTGGAGTTGCAGCCCTTGCCTGCTATCCATTTACATTCACACCTGAGTTATGAGTTGGGTGAGAACCGCGATATAAAGTATGTATATGTACTGTGCATAGTAGGCATCCTTATACTCATCGTTGCCTTTATCAATTATATCAACATCACTACCGCGCGGGCGTCGGTTCGTTTGCGCGAAGTGGCCGTAAGAAAAATTATCGGCTCCAACCGTAACCACCTGGTGGGTTTGTTTCTCACCGAATCGGTCATTACCATTTTTGCTTCGGCTACCATCAGTGTTGTGCTGGTTTCTCTCGTCATGCCTTTATTCAACGAGGTTACAGGGAAGGAACTGTCCATCTGGCAATTCGGTGTTGGCTTCAGTGTTTTGCTCATCATGTTGTTTACGCTGGCGGTTGGCCTTCTCGGCGGCCTGTACCCCGCGCTGTTTTTATCACGGTTCAAAACAATACCTGCTTTAAAGAGCCAACTCGGCGATGTAAAGTCGCAGGTGTTGTTCAGGAAATCACTGGTAATGGTCCAGTTTGCCGTTACGGTGGTGATGATAACTGCTTCGCTGGTGATCTATCTACAATTGAATTTTGTGTTCAATACGGACCTTGGGTTCAATAAAAAAGAGCTGCTGACCTTTCATCTCGACTCGAGAGATGCCCGGCAAAAAGTTGGGGCAATGCGCACCGCGCTGTTAAAAAATCCTGCAGTAAAAGCGGTTGCTTCTGCCGGCAACCCGATTGGCAATAACAATATTGGGATGATGGATTACAACGTCGAGAAAAATGGCGTGCCGGATGAACACAGCAATCTCGCCTACGCACTGACGATCGATGCGGATTTTATACCAGCCATGCAGGTTCGGTTGCTCGAAGGACGAAATTTTTCCGAGACCATTTCATCGGACAGTACCGCAGTGATCGTCAATGAAGCATTTATCAAAAAACAGGGCTGGGCGACCGGCATGGGAAAAAGAATTTCGCGCGGAAGGGACTCGGCCGGCGTGGCTCGTTTTGCGAATATCATAGGCGTGACGAACAACTTTCATATTTATTCCCTGCAACATAAAATTGAGCCGGCAATCATGCAACTGCCTGAACGGGCCGAGGATCGCGATAATATCTACGTGCGGGTTGATGACCGAAATCTTTCGCAAACACTGTCTTTTGTTGAACAGACGTTCAGAAAGTTTGATGCCTCGTCGCCGTTCGCCTATCGTTTTCTCGACCAGAATTTTGCGGATCATTATAAAGCGGAAGCAAGGCAGGGTAAGATATTGCTGACCTTTACACTGTTGACGATTTACATTGCCTGCATGGGGCTGTTTGGGTTGATCACATTTACGGTTGCGCAACGCGTGAAGGAGATTGGCATTCGCAAGGTGCTCGGCGCGAGCGTGTCGGGAATGGTGTCGTTGCTGACAGAGAGTTTATTGAAAGTGGTGCTCGTTGCCATGCTGGTAGCTGTTCCTGTTTCGTGGATATTGATGAATAAATGGCTGGAGGATTTTGCTTACCGCATTCAACTGCATTGGTGGATATTCGCTTTGGCCGGCATCGTTGCCCTGCTTATTGCCATTGTAACGTTAAGCCTGCAGGCCATCAAGGCTGCTGTTGCCAATCCGGTAAAGAGTTTGCGGAACGAATAGGAATTAACTACCTTCACTGTCCCCGAAATACCGCCTTGCACAGGCAAAGATGTTTCGACAAATCAATAACTTAAGAAAGGCATTGAAATATGGAAGTGAAAAATGTTAAGGCATTCGGTGCAACAGCTGCCGAAGCGCCCCTGGATCAACTGAGCATCAACCGCAGAACTCCAACACCCCACGACGTTGAAATCGACATCCTCTACTGCGGTGTGTGCCACTCCGACCTGCACACTGTCAGAAACGAATGGCACGACACAACTTACCCCATCGTGCCGGGTCATGAAATTGTAGGCAAAGTAAGCCGGGTAGGCGAGCTTGTAAAGAAATTCAAGGTTGGCGATCTGGCCGCGGTGGGCTGTATGGTAGATTCGTGCCGCGAATGTGAATACTGCCGCGATGGCCTGGAACAGTTCTGCGAACCGGGTAACACACTCACCTATAATTCACCCGACAAACACCTGGACACGCCAACATATGGCGGATACTCGGAAAGCGTTGTTGTAGATGAACACTTCGTACTGCGCGTGCCCGGCAACCTCAACCTTGCAGCCACCGCACCGTTGCTTTGTGCCGGCATTACCACGTACTCACCACTTAAACACTGGCACGCAGGGCCGGGTAAAAAAGTGGGCGTAGTGGGCATCGGCGGGTTGGGGCACATGGCCATCAAAATCGCGCGGGCAATGGGCGCCGATGTGGTGGTATTCACTACCTCAACTTCAAAAGCTGAAGACGCCAAACGACTGGGCGCCGACGAAGTGGTGTTATCGACCGATAAAGCACAAATGAAAGCAAAGAGAAGGAGCCTGCATTTGATCATCGATACCGTTTCCGGTCAACACGACATCAACGCTTACCTAAGGCTGTTGAAAGTTGACGGCACGCTGGTGCTTGTTGGCGCACCCGAAAATCCGCTTCCTGTCGAGGCTTTCAGTGTAATACCCAAACGAGTGAGCTTTGCCGGTTCTACGATCGGCAGCATCGCAGAAACGCAGGAAATGCTCGATTTCTGCAGCAAGCACAACATTACGGCAGATATTGAGCTCATCAGCATACAAGACATTAATGACGCCTATGACCGTTTACTTAAAGGTAATGTTCACTACCGGTTTGTAATAGACATGGCTTCGTTAAAGAAATAAGCGCCATCTACATTCTTCGCTAAAATTCCGAAATCAAAGAAAGCCAACGTGCCGCCGGCGCACCCCAAACTTCTTTGTACGTGGCCGTATTGAATTGCGGCCAGTAGGGCTCGTCTTGATTGAACCGGGATTGCATGCCAACAGGGATCGCGCCAACGGTTTCGCCGGGCAATGCCGTGTATAACTGCGGGTAGTTGCTTCCTTCTCCCCATATCAATGACTGCCCGAAAGGATTTTTGCCAACGATCCAGAATAACTGTTGCTCAGCAATGTTCGTCAGTTCTTTGTCTTGCAGAAATTTTCCGCAAAGCGCGGCGGCCTTGCCCGTGGAGAGATGGACGGCGGCATTTCCCCTGAATGAGAACCATACCGGAAAAACACGCAGGTAGTGCTCATCATCCAGCTTGAAACCGTTTTCAAGCTGTTCTTTATAATCTTGCGTTGCACCGCTCCGAATTCCTACCTGCACCTTATAAAAGTTAACTGAATCTTTTACCTCATCAATGTGGTAAACGCCACTCGGCATCATGCCATAGGGTTCAACATATTTCATGATTTTTTTGAGGTATTCGCCATACATGGTGATCGATTGTTTCCACTTATTGTAATCAGCATGATCCGGCTGCGTTTCACAAAGCGCCGTCAATGCCTGCATGTACACCTGGTCGCGCGATTGGTGCGTGAAATGCACAATAGATTTCCTGGTCAGGTCCCGATAGAAGAATCCCTTTATTTTATCCTTATCGCCAAGTGGTTCTTTACGTTGGCAGTCTAAAGTGTACCGTATGGCTTTTGCTGCTTCATCGGCATAATATTTATCCCCCGTTAGTTTATACAGCAAACTTGCGGCAAACGAAATGTTGGCCATGTACTGACTGTTGGAAGCCATGGCAGCATGATCGCCGCCACCCCCACCACTCATTTCATCAAATCCCTTTTCATCAAATCGTTTCCTGGCAAACGCGTAGTCTTCCATGGCCACTTTGCGGAGATTTTCCTTCAGCATTTTATCGTTTTCTACGGACATAGAAGCGTACGCTTCTATTCCTGCATACACGAAATTTTCAAATGCCCGGTTGTGCACGCGAACCCTGCGGCGCGCGGTAGAATCGTCGCCGGTACCAATAAAACCATCCGTCCACAAATTGGTTCCCCACGTTTGCGCGCGATAGCCATCACTCAACCGCGATTTGAGCACAAAATCAATTCCCCACTCTGCTTCTTCCATCAACCGGTGATAGAGGTCCATGTTGTTTTTCTCTTTTGCCCTGTTGGCCATTTCAAGAAGTGAGTAAGCTATCTCGCCGGATTGCAGCGCCTGCTGCGACATATCCGCTGCATCGTGCCACCCCCCGTTAAATGCAAAAAGTTTTCCGTTGTATGTGCCGTTGAGATCGGTGTGGCAAACGCCATGCTTTCCGGGCACAGGGTATCCGCAGCGTTCACAAAAAATAAAATTCAGCACGCGCCACGCCGAATTGTCCCAAATATTGCGATTGATGTAGAAGGGCGCGCTGTTAATATCGCCCACACGAATATAATATTGACCTTCTTTTTTGAAATCGCTGAAATCAATCGACTCGAAATTACCGATGGGTGTCTTCTCCGAATTGATTTTACCCTCGTACACTACACCGTGAGATATATTGTCGACCAGTTGGAAGCTGCCCTTGTTGTTCTTTACGCGTACTATCGCTGATTTCTCACTCTGCACGCCGTAACCGGTGGTGGAATAAATGATCCGGTTTTCTGCGGACACCCAACCGGTTACCACTTCGGGATTCTCAATGGATTCCAGCGTCACGGCATCAATGTCGAACTTTAACGAATCGCCCATGGTGCGCTCTTTTCCGAATACTTCTATCGCAAAAGATATTTTTGTGACTTTGTCGCGCGGTAACCCGGTCATTTCAACAAAACACTCGTTCCACTGTCCGTTGATCAGGTTGATCTCATGGTATCCTTCACGTTCATACTTGTCTGGCACTTTGATCTTACCGTCGTTCTCCACATATAAATTGAGATAAATGCTGCGCGCCCCTTCGCAATTGGGATAGATGTAAAGTTTGATGCGGTTATATTTTTCCCAGTTTTTTCCGCCCACGTCGAAACTTGCGAGGGACGTGCCAAAACCCAGGCCCCATCCTAAAAATTGAGGATAAGTGGTAGGCGCGACCAACCGGAGGCTGTGTTTGCCCGAAATGCTTCTTTCAGACGACAGCGACACTCCGCCAATTCCTTTATGCGTCCACTTGTTCATGCTCTCCATATCGCAGAGCATTTCTGATGTGAGCACCTTTTTGGTGAGTCCAAACGATTCGAATGATTTACTGTAATCGAGCGGCAATGGCGCATGCACGTAGCCTGTCTTGCGGATATCTGCTTTCAGCTTTTCGTCAATCTGCGCAAATAATACATTGGTGGCGCAAACGGCCAGCCAGGCGAGTGCTAATAATTTTCTCATATAATATAGAT
>CBIGXK010000095.1:0-11768 GCA_966193805.1 uncultured bacterium
ATGAGCTAAGAGCTATACAGAATTACAGGTAACCACAAATTTCAGCTTTCTCCGCGGAGCCTCACATCCCGGGGAACTCGTTGAACAGGCAGCAGCATATGGATATAAAGAAATAGCCATCACCGACCGAAACAGCTTTGCGGGATTGGTGCGGGGGCATGTTGCCGCTAAAAGAAAGGGTATGCGTATTATTCCGGGTTGCTGCCTTCATTTATTGGATGGCCCCGGTGTGCTCGCTTACCCTACTGACAGCAATGCCTATTCGCGACTCAGCACATTACTGACCACAGGCAACCTTCGCGCAGAGAAGGGCGAATGTCATTTATATAAGGAAGATGTGTACCAGCACGCAAAAGGAATGAAATTTATTGTGCTGCCACCCGCCGCACTCGATGAAACCTTCCGCTTTGATCCTTCTTTTACAGCCAGCCTGAACGAATACCGCGAAGCTTTTGGCAGCAGCCTGTATATAGCGGCATCGCGGCGTTACAGGGGCGACGACAGTAAATATTTATACCGCATTGCACAGTTGTCTGCCGAATACGATGTTCCCATGGTGGCAACAAATGATGTGCATTACCATGAGCCGGGCAGGCGGCAGCTCCAGGACATTGTAACCTGCATCCGCGAGAAGTGTACCATCTACAACGCCGGCTTTCGTTTGCATCCCAACGCAGAGAGATACCTGAAACCGAAGGATGAAATGCTGCGTTTGTTCAGGCAATATCCAGATGCTATTCGCCGCTCGCTGGAGATTTCCGAATCGTGCAGGTTTTCACTCGATGAATTAAAATACCGGTATCCGAAAGAGATTACCAGCAATGGCCGCACGCCGCAGGAAGAGCTGACTTTTTTGGCCTGGAAGGGCGCCCACGAACGTTATGGCGACACCATCCCTGATAAAATAAGATCAGCCATACTTTATGAGCTCGCCTTCATGGAAGAGATGAATTATGCTGAATATTTTCTCACCGTTTACGACATCGTTCGCTTTGCCAGGGAACAGCATATCCTTTGCCAGGGACGCGGATCGGCGGCGAATTCAACGGTATGTTATTGCCTGGGAATAACCTCTGTGGATCCCTACGAATTCGATTTGCTGTTTGAGCGGTTCATCTCTTCTGCGCGTAATGAGCCGCCGGATATTGATGTGGATTTTGAGCATGAGCGCCGTGAAGAAGTGATACAATATATCTATCAGAAATATGGCCGCGACAGGGCAGCGATCGTTGCTACGGTTACACAGCAACACCAGAAGGGGGCCGTCAGGGATGTTGCTAAAGCCATGGGACTATCTGTCGACACCATTAACCGCCTGTCGGCTTCCATGTGGGATTCTGTTGCTGAATGGACCGATGAAAAGCATATTGCCAAACAGGGATTTGACACCGGCGATAAACATCTACGCAAAGTGTTTGAGCTTACAAAAGCGTTCATGGGTTTTCCCAGGCAACTCGGGCAACACACCGGCGGCTTTGTAATTACTGATGGAAAACTGTCGGATCTGTGCCCGGTAATGAACGCCCGAATGGAAGACAGGACCTGCATTGAATGGAACAAAGACGACATCGACGCATTGGGTTTTTTAAAGATAGATGTACTGGCGCTCGGCATGCTCACCTGCATACGTAAAGCTTTTGACCTCGCGAAACAACATTACGATCTCGATTTAACGCTGGCCAATATTCCACAGAACGACAAGGAAGTGTACGACATGATCTGCCATGCAGATACCATAGGCGTTTTCCAGATCGAGAGCCGTGCACAGCAATCCATGCTGCCGCGGCTCAAACCTCGTACATTTTATGATCTCGTTATCGAAGTGGCTATCGTGCGTCCCGGACCCATACAGGGCGACATGGTGCATCCTTACCTGCGGAGACGCAATGGAGAAGAAAAAATTGAATATCCTTCCAAAGAATTGGAAGATATTCTCGGGCGCACCCTGGGGGTTCCATTGTTCCAGGAACAGGCGATGAAGATCGCTATTGTAGCTGCAGGGTTCACTGCCGCCGAAGCAGATGAACTGCGGCGCAGCATGGCAACCTTTAAAGCAAAAGGATTGGTCAATCAGTTTGAAAGAAAATTGATTGACGGCATGTTAAAAAACGGTTACACGCAGGAGTACGCCGGGCGTGTATTTAGGCAACTGGAAGGATTTGGAAGTTATGGCTTTCCCGAAAGTCATGCCGCCAGCTTTGCGCTGCTGGTGTACGTTTCGGCCTGGTTGAAATGGTATTATCCCGATGTATTTGCCTGTGCATTGCTCAACAGCATGCCGATGGGTTTTTACCAGCCTGCACAAATTGTAATCGACGCGCGCAAGCATGGGGTAGAGGTAAGGTCCGTTGACATCAATTATTCTGATTGGGATAATAAGGTTGAAGAAAGAGTTGGCAGAAATTGCGCGCTTCGTTTAGGTTTCCGGCAGGTGAAGGGCCTGCGCGAGGAAGACATGAATGTACTTGTCGCCGGCCGGAAAAGCATGTACAAAAGCATAAATGAATTGCGCGACATTGACGTTCCCGGGACCGCGCTTGAAAAATTAGCTGATGCGGATGCCTTTCGGTCCATCGGCCTTGACCGCCGGCAGGCATTGTGGGAAGTATCCACTAACGACAGGCCCGTGGCGCTCTTTACCGGGCAGCCGTCCGCAGATGCAAACGAGGAGGGCATATCGCTTCCCCAAATGAGCGACTCCGAACATGTTGTCCATGATTATGCCACCACCTCACTTTCCTTAAAGGCCCATCCTGTTAGTTTTGTAAGGGAGAAATTACAGCAGTTGCACATTTCATCTGCGGACGATCTATCCAAAGGCAAAGATGGCGACCTGGTGAAAGTTGCCGGGCTCGTTTTGGTGAGGCAAAGGCCGGGTACGGCAAGTGGTATTTGTTTTATAACGATGGAAGATGAAACGGGTTGTGCCAACGTAGTGGTATTTGAAAATATATTTGATAAATACCGTAAGGAAATTTTGCAAGCTAAATTGCTGATGGTACAGGGTAAGTTGCAGATTGAAGGTGAGGTGATACATGTAATTGTGGAATCCTGCCATAACCTTTCAAAGTTGCTGCGCCACCTGGTAACGGGCAGGCACGATGAGAAGCCGTCGTTGCCGGTGGGGTCCACTGCGAATGCCCGGGAGATAAGTTTTCCGGGAGCGCGTAATTTCAGGTAAATGCTGCCGGTGCAAGCGAAGCGAGAGAGAGGCCGGAAAGGTCTTTTTTGTGAATCCCTTTTTCCTGGATCAGCACCTTGAATTTACTTCCCATTTCCAGCAGCAGTATTTGTTTCAGCATCGTTGCTTTGCGTGCCGCCACCAACATATTTTTTTCTGCCGACACCATTTCCTGCACGCATTCATTGAAACCCAGCGCGAGAAGAAAGCGGCACTGATCGGTGAAGCCACATTCCTGCAAACCTTTTTTCGCCCCCCAATGACTCAACGCCGAGAAGTTCACGTGCGAGGTGATGTCCTGCGCACCAATGTGGTCATATAAACTGTCGTTTACTTCGTGCTTGTGATAACACAGCAGCGTTCCGTTCCTTCTGCATGATTTATATAATTCGCCCGACTGGCTGCCGTAATCAATGGTAATAATATATCCTTTATTTAATGCAGTTGCCGCCTCGCCGATCCAGTTGACGGCCTCCAGGTTGATCTCCGTCCTGAAATTTTCGGGAAGTGTAATGTTAAGCTCTTCAAGGTATCCGAGAAGCTGTGGCCCTGCGGGCCGTAAAACTTCCGTGAAACCATCCTCGTACCCGACGAACACCTCCATTAAGTCTTTCTCCATCACCACCGGGTGCACCGAGAAATTATCCACCAGCTCATTCGACAAAACACATCCATTAAATCCTTCGACTTCGTGTATGCTTTCGCACCAATGCACTTTCTCCGTCAGGACGTTTTTTTCCATGGTGCGCATGGCCGGACTTTTTTCAATGATACAGTAACGCAGGTCGCGGTACATTTTATGATTGCGACTCAGGTATCCCAGGATGTCTTTGCAGAGCGCCCCTGTTCCCGCGCCATATTCCACTATTGTAAAAGGTATTTCACCAAGTGTTTCCCACATCTCCTCCAGTTGCTTGCCGAGGAGTGTGCCCATCACCGGCAGGAGGGAACTGCTGGTATAAAAATCGCCGGCCCGTCCGATGCGGTTACTCTCCGATGTGTAGTATCCCGAGTCCGGGTAATACAGGCACATTTCCATGAAGTCGGAGAAGGGTATCGGTCCGTCGTTCTTTATTTTTCCGGAGATGATCTCAGCTAGTTCCATCGCACAATCGTTGATGTGTATCATGGTTACAATTGGCATACCAGCCTGGACTCAATGCCGTGGTTTAAATTATTGACTGTCAACATAGCTTTTGGGAGCGCTTCAACGGGCATACTTTTTAAACGAATGGGTGAAGTTTGGCTAGTTATCGTTTCTTTTTTAATTCTTTTTATCTCATTTTAAAAAAACACATATCTTAGGCTGATATTTTAAACCAAGATGCTTATGCGACAATTAACCCAAATTATCTACGGGAGAGCTTTTGCCTCCTATTTATGTCCTTCTCTCAGGACGTGATCATTCAATATTGTAATCTCCTTTGAACACCTTTCTTATCAAACACTTATTATCAATCAAGAAAAAGCTGTTTATGTTAAAGTTTATTTCAGTCCCGTTGTTTCTTTTAGTGGGATTAATCGCCAGTGCGCAAACGCGTCAACTATCCGGCGTCGTTCGCGACCAGTCGACCGGCACCGCGGTTCCTGCGGCGACGGTGACCGTCAAGGGAACTTCCCGCGCCACCACTACAAACACGGCCGGTGAATTTCAATTCAACGTTCCCTCCGGAGCGGTCGTTTTGCAAATCAGTTCTGCCGGCTATGCGTCAACGGAAGTTGACGTGCAGGCAGGATCCAACAACATATCTGTAAACCTGGTGCAAAGCACCGAAGAGCTCGGCGAAGTGGTAGTCACCGCTCTGGGCATCAGCAAAGAAGCCAGGAAACTTGGCTATTCGGTCACAACCGTTGACGGTGACCTGATGTCAAGGGCACGCGAAACAAACGTCGCCAACTCTTTAAGCGGCCGCGTTGCGGGCTTAAAAGTTTCGGGTACCAGCAGTGGTCCCGGCGGTACGTCGAAAGTGCTGCTCAGGGGTATGCCCAGCATGAATAGTGGCGGTTCGCCATTATATGTCATTAATGGTATTCCCATCGATAATACCCAAAGGGGAAGCGCCGGTGAATGGGGCGGTTCCGATAACGGTGACGGTATCGGCAACATCAATCCCGACGACATTGAAACAATGACCGTACTGAAAGGACAAACGGCCTCGGCACTGTACGGCGCAAGGGCATCGAACGGGGTGATACTCATCACTACAAAGTCGGGAAAGAAGAATAATTTTTCTGTAGAGTTCAACACGAACTACATGGCTGATAAAGTTGCCGATTACACCGACTTCCAGTATGAATACGGACAGGGCCAGCAGGGCGCAAAGCCGCCGGATGCATTGTCGGCCAGGAACTCAAACAGGATGAGCTGGGGGGCCAAAATGGACGGATCGCCCGTGATCCAGTTCGATGGCAATACTTACGCTTATTCTCCGGTGAAAGACAATATCGAAAATTTCTACCGTACAGGTTCTGCGTTTACGAATACACTTGCTGTTTCGGGTGGCGGCGAAAGGGGAACCTTCAGGCTGTCGATGTCTAACCTTGATGCACAGTCGATCGTAAGGAACAGCGGGCTCGACCGCAAAACACTCAACCTTAACCTCAATCAGAAGATCACTGATAAGTTATCTGCAAGCATCATGGTCAACTATGTTGATGAAAAGGCCAAGCTGAGGCCGCAGTTGAGTGACGGTCCGATGAACCCGAATAACTTCCAGTTCCTTGCTGCGAATGTTGACCAGCAGATTTTTGCTCCCGGTTATGACACCGCTACGGGTTTTGAAACACAGTTCAGCGATGATGAATATGTGAGCAACCCATGGTTTGTGGTTAACCAGTATGTAAATGATTTAAGCAGGAAAAGATGGATCACCTCCAGCTCACTGAAATATGATTTTACGAACTGGCTGTATGCGCAGGCACGCGTAGGTTACGACATTTCAAACGATAACCTGTTAAAGGCCGAGCCGTGGGGTACCGCTTACACTGCCGACAAGCATGGTAACCTTAACGACATTGCCCAAACACAGCAATTCGAGCTGAATATTGACGGACTTGTTGGTGCGACGCACAAAATAACCGAAGACATCAATCTCGATGCGGCGGTAGGTGCCAACCTGAGAAAAAATCAATATGAAAGGATTGCCGTTGGGGGTTCTTACTTTTTGATACCTTATCAATATACACTCAGTAATGTAAGAGACCCGCGCACCAACCCGGGATCGAACTATGATTTCTGGAAAACGGAAGTGCACTCTGCATACTATACGTTGGATTTCTCATTCAGGGATTACCTTACACTTTCGACCACCGGCAGGTATGATGCTTATTCTACGCTGCCTTCAGAAAACAATTCCATATTCACACCTTCTGTGTCTGCTTCGTTCATCTTCTCCGAGCTGGCGAATATCAATAACCTCAATTTCGGTAAACTGAGGTTGTCGTACGCGCAAACAAGCGGTGAGCTTACCGAAGCCTACAAAACGGCTCTTTACTATTCGTTGGGCAGCCCGCTCGGCGGCATTCCTGTCGGTAGCTTCGGCACCGATCTGCCGAACTTGTTCCTGAAGCCGTTTGTAACTACCGAGTATGAGATCGGTACCGAGCTGAAGTTCCTTAATAACCGCCTGAACTTCGACATCGCGTACTACGTGAAGAAAACGAAGAATGAGCTGATGCCGACTACTTACAGTCCGTCGACCGGTGCAACAAGCGGTATCGTAGGTACAGGATCAACACAGAACAAAGGATTGGAAGTGCTGGTTTCAGGATCACCTGTTTCGAACAAGAACTTCAAGTGGACCTCCACTTTCAATTTCACAACGGTTACCAACAAGATCCTGCAAACCGATGCTGATGGCAAGAACCAGAACCTCGGACAGAACCGCGGAACGTTGGGTAATGCAGTGACTGCGTTTGTAAAAGGCCTCTCCGGTCCGCAGATACTGGCCTATGATTATTTGCGAAACGACAAAGGCGAAATGGTGGTAGATGCCGGTGGCTTACCCCTTCGCGGAGAGTTGATACCGCTGGGAAGCGTTCTGCCGAAAGTTTACGGGGGATGGAACAACGAGCTCAACTACAAAGCGTTTAATTTCTCGGTCCTGGTTGATTACAACTTTGGCAATAAGATTATGTCGGCAACCAAATATTATGCATTAAGAAGGGGCCTCGATAAGGAAACATTAGAGGGCAGAGAAGGCATCACCACCGGTGTGCTTGAAGACGGCACCGCCAACACTGCAACCGCAAGTGCGCAGGATTACTACACGGCGCTGGCCGACAGGGTGACCTCGGTAACTATTCTTGATGGCGACTTCATTAAACTTCGCCAGGCAACAATTGGTTACAACCTGGGTAAGAATGTGGTTTCTGCTTTGCGCATTTTCAGTGGAATACAGGTGTCGCTGGTTGGCCGTAACCTGGCCATTTTGATGAAGAAGAGCGATAACATCGATCCTGAAGCAACCTTCGGTTCTAACGTCCGCTACACAGGTATTGAAGGTACCAGCCTTCCCTCTACCAGGTCGTTCGGAGTAAACGTGAACTTTAAATTCAAATAAATCAGCCTTTCTGACGATGCATTTATTTGATCAACAAACTAAAATTAAAATGATGAAAAAATATTTTGTAGGTGCGGGGCTGGGACTAATGTTGCTGACGACAGCCTGTACCAAGGATTTCGAGGAGATCAATACTGATCCCACTCAGTCTTCGCCCGAGAATTTTGACGCCAACTATTTTTTGTCGAGCAGTCAAACCAACTACGCGGCAGCAATCAGCGGGTATTCCGGCCCCATCCTGTTCCAGAGCGGCTGGGTGCAGATATTTTCGATGGCTACCGTCACCGGCGATTATTATACGAATGCTGATAAATACGTGGCATCGAGTAATACCACGGCCTATATTGCAAGCAGTTGGAACAACGGTTACCGTTCGGCCGCTCTTGCCAATGAAATAGTCGTCAACCAAAAGGATAATCCTGATTTTGCGAATGTGAATGCTGTTGCCGCCATTATGAAAGTGTTGAATGTGCAATACATTACGGACACTTATGGCGATGCGCCCTATTCACAGGCGCTGCAGGCGCGGGATGCCATCACCTTGCCGGCTTACGACAAGCAGCAGGCTATTTACACTTCCATGCTCACCGATCTGGAGAGTGCATTGAACAGCATAGATCCTTCGAAACCAAAACCGACTGCCGACATTTCTTCACTCGGCGGCGATATGGCCAAATGGAAAAGATTTGGTTATTCGCTGATGTTGAGACTGGCCATGCGCCTCGTGAAAGCCGATCCTGCTCTTGCACAGACGTGGGCTGAGAAGGCATATGCCGGAGGCACACTCGGTGCAGGTGAGGACATGTATATCAAAAGGGAGAATGCCAGCGGATACGGTAACGCCAATATTGCTGCATGGCTCACCCCAATCGATTTTTACCAGGTGCGCTGGAGTACGGCAATGATCGATTACCTGCAAAGCGTAAACGACCCGCGCCTGTCAGTTGTAGCTGAAGTACCGGCGCCCGGTATTACCAATAACAAAGACCAGGCACTGCCGGGCGATAAAACGCCTGCGGCACAATTGGGACAGCCGAATGGATACGATCTCAATGTGGGCTCGACAAACATCTCCACTTCTCCGGGATATCCCGGCGGCACCGGATCAGGTGACGATGTCACGCCTATAGGCAGGTATTCGCGTCCGAGCATCGACGTGTATGCCAACCGCGACATCCCCGTATTTGTGCTGACGTATGCTGAAAGCGAGCTGCTGCTGGCCGAAGCCGCTGCAAGAGGATTTAGCGTAGGCGCTTCTGCAGCGGATCATTACAAAAATGCGGTGTCTGCGGCACTCCAGTCGGTAAACGTATTTAAAGGGGATGCCATCAGTGCAGGCGACGCCGATACGTATGCTGCCGCGAGCCCGCTGGATGTCTCGACTTTGGATAATTCGTTGAAGATGATCAACACCCAATACTGGGCAACAACCGGCATATTGTTGAATTTCGGTGAAGCGTGGAACAACTGGAAACGCTCGGGCTACCCTGTGCTGACACCGGTTAACTACCCCGGAAATTTCTCCAGCGGCGAGATACCAAGAAGGCAGCCATATCCCTCCGGTGAGGCGACCAGCAACCCTGAAGGCTACGCCAGTGGTGTGAGCAGCCTTCCAGGCGGAGATAATTGGACATCGAGAGTATGGTGGGATCAGTAATAAAGATGGTTTTCATATAGCATGTTTAGTAAGGCTGTTCTAACCGACAGCCTTACTTCTTATTCATCCTGTCGTATTGTTTGTTATGTCACGATTTTTTTATATGTTTTGACCGATAATGTCCCTAATGACGCTGTTGCTGCCATGAAAAAAAGAATCATTTACAAAACTTCCATTCTCAAGGAACTCTATTTCACGCACCACTGCTCGTGCGCGCACCTGAGTGAAAAAACAGGCAGAAGCTTTCCTTTTATTCAGAAGCTTCTCAACGAAATGGTGAGCGAAGAGCTGATAGAAGCTTCGGGCGTTGCGCCTTCGACCGGCGGCCGGCGGGCGGTCACCTATTCGATAAAATCGGACACTATGTACATCTTGTCGGTGGCCATGGACCAAATGATAGCGATGGTATCGGTGATGGATATCCGCAATAACCACATCATCGGCGTGGAAGAGTTTGAATTGATGCTCAACGATCCTTCCTCCCTTAAAAAGCTCAATGAGAAGATAGAGGAAGTGATCGCAAAATCCGGTGTGGACCGCGCAAAAATAATTGGGGTGGGCCTCGGCATGCCGGGCTTCATTGATTTCAAAAAGGGAGAGAATTACACATACTTCAACACCGGGGGAAAGCCTGTTACCAAATACCTGATGGAAAAATTAGGGATGCCCGTTTACCTCGACAACGATTCCAGCTTAACGGCCCTTGCCGAATTTCGCTTCGGCGCCGCGAAGCACCAGAGGAATTCGATGGTCATCAACGTAGGGTGGGGTATAGGCCTTGGGATGATCCTGAACGGGGAGCTTTTCAGGGGCCACAATGGCTTTGCGGGCGAGTTCAGTCACATGCCCCTCTTCAACAACAACAAAATGTGCCAGTGCGGCAAAACCGGCTGCCTTGAAACCGAGTCATCCTTGCTGGTGTTAATTGAAAAGGCGCGCGAAGGCTTGATTGGCGGCAGGCTCTCTTCGTTGAAAAAAAACTTCAATACAGGCGATTTGGAAAAAGACTGGAGAGCCGTAGTCACCGCAGCGCTCAACGGCGACCAGTTCGTAATAAAGATACTTTCAGAAATAGGCTACAACATCGGCAAAGGCATAGCCATACTCATCCACCTTGTGAACCCCGAATCAGTGATCCTGAGCGGCCGGGGCGCCGTTGTCGGAAAATTATGGCTGGCGCCCATCCAGCAGGCCCTGAATGAACATTGTATTCCCCGCCTTTCGGTCAATACTTCAATAGGGTTGTCGTCGCTGAGCGACCACGCCTTTCTCATCGGATGCTCGGCCCTCGTGATAGAGCACCTGGACTCGGATCCGGACATTTATATGCGTATCAGCAACGCCAAAAAGTTCTCTGCTTAGTAGGGGCAATGAAAAAGCGGCTGCCGCGATTTCTTCCTTTACCTTCGCAGCAAAATGTTCAAATGAAGTTATTTGTAGCCGGGCTGCCCTCTGATATGGATCACCAGGATTTGCGGGAGATGTTCGAGTTATACGGTACAGTGCTGTCGGCCAAAGTGGTAATGGATTTCAATACGCGCAAGAGCAAGGGGTTTGGCTTCGTGGAGATGGAGAGGGCGGCGGATGCGAAAGAAGTGATGGAGCTGTTAAACGGCCGGATGATGGCAGGCAGGCAACTGGTAGTGAAGGAAGCAGAAAGATAAAGCGATGAAGATACGGGTCTAAAAAACGATAGATGCGGGGCAGGTACTATTTTGCACTTCTCCTTACTGTTATAGCGTACGCTTGCCGTGACACGCAAATCGCCGGCCAATGGATGCACGTTGCTCATTACCCCGATTCGCCGAATGCAGCGGGCAACGCAGACACTTCTTACCTGGTGCTCAACCACGATTCCACTTTTCGTGCGTGGTCGCGCGGCGCGGCTGCTGCACGCGGCTGGCTGTTTGAAGGCGATTATGCCGGAACGTGGCGATTGCGCAGCGGGCCGATACTGGAGTTAACGCTTCCCGCGCGACAGGAACATTTTGTGATGGCCTACAGTGTTCTTCGCGCCACCGGCAACCAATTGACACTGCAACCGCTAACGCCATCTGCCGACACCGGCGCCACGTCGGTAATTTTTATGCGGGTACAATAGGCTTAGGCTCCACTCATCGTTTGTAGATTTTCCCGCTCTCGTAACAATATTTCCTGATTGGTATGGCAATTTTTTTCATTTCTCGGCAATTTGTGCCTCTAATTCTTTATACATCAATAATATACCCCGGGAATGACTAAAAACTTACTCCTTTTTGCGCTGCTGGTATTTACAGTGTCTATTGCATTTGCCCAGCAGCCAAAAACCAGGCACGCGATCGTTAAAGGCACCGTCACCACACGCGACGGTAAACCGGCGGGGTATGTC
>CBIGXK010000096.1:0-11698 GCA_966193805.1 uncultured bacterium
CACCAGGAAATATCCCTGCACCAGCGTCAATACAATCAACAAGGCTGCCCTCGCCGAAGAATTGCTGACCTGCATCAGCAACAACGCGATGATGATGGAAAAAAAGCAGGCCGGAAAATATAACAGCCTGTCTCCCTCTGCTGTTCTTGTGCTCACGCTGAATATCATCGCCACCGCAATGGCGCAAATCAATCCGCCAGTTCCCATAATCAAAACGCGACGCATCGCTGCATTGTAAAAAACGGTTTTTCTGCTCCGCCATCCTATCAGCAATACCATTGCGACGACTGCAGAAGCTGTTCCTGCAAACAGTGCGGGCCGGTTAAACGCAGGAACAAAAACCCTGAAAATGATCTTGACGCCATCAAGCATAAATTGAAGAACTCCCTTCCCGAGCACGGTTCCGCTATACGTTTGCATCATGTCGCCGGTGTACATCTGCCGAAGCACCAGATGTATCGCCAGTGTAACGCCCAAAGCAATGGCCCATTTCCCGAAACGAACCGGATAACGGTTATTCTTCGAGACCAGCCACAAAACAACCGGCAGCAGAAAGATACTTTCATAAGCGGCCAGTCCAATAAAATACAGCACACACACCAGCAGGCATTTCCACGGAAAACGCATTTGACTCAAAAACGCAACAATGGCCGCCAGCGCAAAAAAAACAGCGAGCAATACACCACGGCCAATGGTCCACAAAATGGCCTCGCCATGCGAATGGTAAAAGAAAAAGGTGAGCGATGCCATTAGCGCAAAAACGAATGCATGTTCAGCCTGGGGATATATCTTCCTGCAAACGATGAACAGCAGCCACGCATTCACCGCGTGGATCAGGGCATTAGTAAGGTAAAAATAAAACGGCTGCGCCCCGAACAACTGCCACGTCCATTTTAACGTAAGATCACCGACGGGCCGAAAAAAACCGGGAACAAGAAAATGATTGCCTTTGCATATATATTCTAATGTGCAGAAGTCGTCCGAGCTGAATATCCTGCCGAATGACGGCATGAAAACGACAAGCGATCCTGCAATAAAAATGAACAATACGACGAGTCCATTCTTTAACAATCGTTCAATAGTATTGTTCATTTACACTGCAAGGTATGGTCATGCCGGCAATTTATCGCATCAGGTACATTTTACCGTATCCGTTGTTGAAGAACCTGTCGGTGTTGTCGTTCTTCGCTTTGTATCTCTCCAGGCGATTGCCGTTTAATGACGTGACAAACCGGTACAGGTAAACACCATTTGCCAGCTTCTGTCCAAATTGGTCTGTTCCGTCCCACTTGAATTCCGTTATGTTACGTCCGATGCGGATCGGTCCCAATTCTTCTTTCGTGATCTCGCGCACAATCTTACCCGTTACTGTAAGTATCTGGATCTTCATATTCTGCGGCACCTCGCTTCCTGTGAGCGTAAACACAAATGCCGTTGATGTGCTGAATGGATTCGGATAGTTCAGGAGGTTTGAGATCATTGGCTTTGTGATGACCGTGAACGCTATCCTGTATTCATTATCCCCTGCCTTGTTCCCGCTTCGGTCTTTTCCCTTTACTATCAATTCGTATTCATCGCCTTCTGGATTATACTGGCCGGTAAATGCAGGATAAAAGTCTACAACCGCCGAATTATCGCTGGAAGCCGATGCGGGTGTGAACCTCAGCGTATCATTATCGAAATGATGTGTCCTGATCGTTCCATCCGGATACCTCAACTGAACAGAGCTCAGCGCAGTATCATTCAAAAGCAAAAATTTCGCTTCATCCTTCAGTTTTATCTGGATGTGCGGCCTTGCAGACACGATATCCCTATTGAGTATGTGTATGCCGTCGAAAGTGACGTCCATCACAGGATTTGTCTTGTCGGTCTTGACATAAAAGTTCCTGAACATGAAATTGTTGAAGTGATACTCTTCAGGCTGGTCGTCGTCGGGATTGAACTCCAGGAACAACGTGTTCATGTCGGCAAAATTCTTCGAGTCTATGTTTACACGCAAAGCAATTGTGTCGCCACTTGCCAATGGCTTCTGGCGCATTACCTGGATGGGTTGCGATACGTTGTTCTTATCAACGATATTCAACTTAACCGCCACACTGTCGAACGGATGCGGACTTACGTTCTTGAAAGCCATTTCAAAAACAAGCGGTTCGCCTATTTCGAGCGTGTCCTTGAATTTTGTAAGGATGTTCGGAGCCAGTGCACCTTCGGGTTCCGGCTGGTAAAATATTTTCCAGTCGGTAAGCTGGAATGGCGACAATGTAATCGAATCCGAATTTCGCATGCGCAGCCTCATCGTCGGATAGACCGAAGCATCCACCGAGGAAATATCCAGGTTGTGGGTGTTTCGATCGAGATTGAACAGCACGGTCTCATTGTGCATCTTGTCGATGCCGATCACTTCAACGCTGGCATCGTCGTTCGAAACGGATTCAACGCTTTTGCCGTTCCAAATCACTTCGTTCCAGCTTTTCGCGGGTCCAAATACCGGCGACGTAATGTAACCGATGCTGTCTGGTGTGATACACTCCGCAGACAATGTTATCCTGTCGAATGCATCCTTACTCACCGCCGACTTCGGAACAAAGTCGGAATTCCCTTTTTTATACACGAAAATAAAGGCCCTGGATTTGTAGAACGAATCGATCTGCGTAAAGCCGGCGGCCAGCAGGCGATGGTAGATGGAGTTATAAGAGCCATACAGGGCAGTATCTGATTTCCAGGTGTCTACATATTTGTTGGCACTTTCGGTAGCAGACGGAATGTTACGAACAACGACAAAGCTTCCATCGGGAATGCTGTCCATGAAGTTCATCATGTTCTTCCTGCTTTCCGCATTCATGTAAGTGAACTCGAAATTATAGTTTCGGGTGTGTGCGCAGTTTGCGCTTCCGCTTCCGCTAAGGAACAGGTTGTTTCCATCCTGGTCCACGTTTTTCCATGGCTTGAAAGTGACGCTGTCAAACACATTGAAGATCAATGAAAGCCCCACACAGGCGCTCGCTATGGGCATTGTTCCGTTTACATCTATCGAGAAATCATTGTCCTGCGATCCCGCATTGGGGTACACGCCATTACGGATAAACAAGTGATTCGTTCTCGTGCCGTATTCCCAGTTCCCGTCTTCGTTGAATACCATGCGCTGTGTTTTCGACGCTGTATGCTGATAGCGGTGCGACTGATTGAATCCTTCATGAGGGCCGTTAATATATACAAACGACGCCATGTTCCACATATACGTTTCGTTTTGTTGCGGCACGGGAGAAACTCTCCAATAATAAACCCGCTTGTCAACGTAGGTAATGCCCGGATCAAATTCCAGAACGCCTCCCGGAAACGACTGCGTTTTTGTAATCTTGACTGGCGAATTGAACAGCGCGGTTGTGTCCAGTTCCATAATATATTGCCTGCTGACGCTGAAAGGATTGGCCGTTGACGCCACCAGTTTCTGCGTAGGATTATTGATGATGGCATAATTATAGGGATACACTGTTCTGGCATCGTCCTCATAAATATAAACATCCTTAACAACCACATTGTTGGCTTCCGAAACTTCATCTACTTCGCCATCGGCGTCAACACCTATTGTAATTTTGCTGATGCCCTTGTCGCGCGTGGCAACGATCGGCATATACAATGTAAGCGAATCTGCGAAGCGAACACCCGGCACCCGCAGCCTGTCCACCACGGCGCTGGAACCATCGGGATATTGGCGCTTCACCTCCACGGTAATAGAATCTTCGTAAGCTTTGCCCACATTATGAATCTTCACTTTCATTTGAAATGACTCCTCTGCAATCGATATGAAGGCCGGATTGACGATCACCTGGGGATCCTCAATCACATAGTCCGGTTTCGGCTGTTCGTTCAGGTATACTGCAGGGTCGCCATGAACAGTTATTTCTTCGGCATGGGCGCGGGCATAGAAATCATTCTGCCCGGTAAGCACCACCATGGATTTCAGGGCGTCGCGTACGATTTCACCAAGCGATCTGCCATAGTCGGTTTTCGAAATGGTGCCGTATAAGTTGTTCAGGTATATGTTCAGGTAATTGACTATTCCGTAGTGCGTACTTGCAACAAACGCGATCCCTCCGCGCTGCTTCGCCAGCACAAACTTTTCGGACAACGTTTCGTTCGCCATCAACCTGGACGAGTTGAAAGTGAAGAAGTTTCCCGCATTACAGCCGTTCACAAAAAATACGGGGTATTTACCCTCGTTGTTGTAGGCTTGTGGATTATCAAGGTTAAACTCGAGTGTGGTAGTGGACGAGTGCCCAAAGTAGGTGAGGATGCTGATTCCTTCCTCGAACAGGTCCGATATTTTTTCGCTGTTTAAATCGTCGACGGTATTTGTGGACTGCTTGCAAAAAGTGGAAACATTCGCACCAAATATAGTATCCTCGATGATCTGCTTATACACGCCCATGTAGTTGCACAGGACGGTGCCCAGGTAAGGGTCGCTGGAGCCGGTAACATGAATCACATTCTTCATCCATTCCCTGTCGGCCAGCGTATTGGCGGCATTTTTCTGGACGCTTTCGTATTCCTTTATCTTTTCGAGGTAGTTCTCTATTTCTGCGCCGCTAACCACGGATAACCTTCCGATCGGCGTAACGGCATACGGCGTTGACGCATCTTCGGAGCTCAGCATGTTGTCGGATGCCGGTGAGCCATAGGTAGGCACAAGCAAAAGCTGGTTCGCCACACTATTCGATTCGCGGTTGCGAAATTCATCATACGTCATGCCCCTTCCAATGAGAAAAACAAATTTAGGTGGCGTTGAAAAATTGTTCCTGGCATAACGCAGAAAATTCTTAATCGACAATGGATCCATCTTGATGCCAAATGCAAACTGGTCTACAAGTTCCTGTATCTCCACCACCTTCGAATTGAAGCCTCCGCCTGCCGCCGAGGCCCTGTAATTCCTGTATTCGGCAACCGGATCGTTTCCATGCGAGCCCGTAAACAAAATCTGGTTGCTGATAATGAGATAGTCGCCCTGGTTCGACGGATTGGAAAAATCCACAAACGTTTTTGGCACGAGCGAATTGACCGCAATGCTGTTGGATGTCTCCGCATTGACTAAAACAAAATCACGCTCTCCTCCTCCTTTTACAACAAATTTGATTGTTCCGGGAGTTGAAATATCACCGGTTATTCTTTCTCCATTGGTTAGGTTGAGCAGGATGGGCGCCACGGACCCATAGTTGAAGTTGGTAATCTCCAAATATTTGTCGCCGCTGGCCGGCAGGCTGAATTTGAAATATTTTTTATTGTCGAAATTGAACGTGCGCGGGTAAGTGAGTTCGTAAAAGGATATCACGAGCCTGTCGGACGCAATGGCCGAAGTGTTCTCGAATTTAATGGGCGTGCTGGCCGTGTTGATTTGCGCGAGCGGCACGTTTACCGTACCCACCACGTCGTTAAAATAATCCAGGACCGACTCCTGCATCATCGTTCCGTTTACATATACCTTCAGCGACCTTGCATTCAGCGCATCGCCCATCGCGCCATACCGGAGGCTGGCATTCGGGCCCGACGCGTAAACACGCAGGTTCGTTTGATTGGACACAAGAGGTGTGGCCGGTTTTATTGCAGTGCTCGACCAAAACTCCCCTTTGTCGTAAGAAGAAGAATAAACATATTCGCCCACCACAGCCGCAAATCCTTTGTTGATGATATTTCTAAAGTAATTGGAAGCCTTGTGCATAAAATAAGGCTCCGGCGCGAGTACGTTCGACGCGACATCGTTTCCGGGATCGGTGTAACGAAAACCCGTCTGCGTGGTATTGACGCTTAAAAAGTAAATGGCCGTGTCGGTGAACAGGCTATGTTCGCTGCTGTGCTGGTAAGCGGGATTGCGGTAAAGCGGCTTATCGGCCTTACCATCATTTCCTTCTCCCCAAAATTCGATATATCCACCCGCGCCGAGTGGCCCGGAGGCATTAATTGTGTGAAAGGGAACCCGCTGGCCATTCTTCCACAATTCGAAAAATTCAACAGGCGTATTACCGATGCCCGCTGCATCGAGTGCGGATTTTGAAATCCTGTAAAGGCCCTTGTTAACTATCTTCAGTTTATAATAAGTCTGCGAATATTTTATCCACTCATTATTATATTGTCCGGCGGCGGTCAGACTGATCAGCAACAATAAAAACGGTATAATTCGTTTCATTGTAAAAGGTTTCGGGGTTATCATGGGTTCGGCACGCGTTACTTCGCCTTTTTCTTCAAGTCGGCTTTTAATGAAAATACATGGGTATATAATGGGTTCGATTGATTAGCCAGGTTCGTAAACGCATAATCGATCTGAACATTTGCTATTCTAAATCCGGCACCTACACTGGGTTGGTATATCCAGACTTTTTTAACGTTCGACGAGTCGTTGTCGTCGAGCGCCTGCTGGAAGTTATTGATACCACCCCGCACGAAGAACACATTCTTCCAGGAAGCTTCGAGGCCCACTTTCGGGTCGAGGCTCACCACGTCGGAGGCAATGACGGTGTTCCTTCTTCCGTCGAAGGTGAGGTCGAAGTTCACTTCCGTAAGAAGGTTCATGTTCTTGTTCAACCTGAAGTTATAGGCGCCGCCCAGTATCAGGCGCGGAGCCGTAAGCTCGGTTGATTTTACAGGAATGTCGTTTTTGGTAACGTAAAACACTTCGCGCATGCTTTCGGACAAATTGAACGACCACGCATTGAACGTGGTGGTCACATCTCTTGCCATGATACCGAGTTTCCATTTTTCCGCTTGTATCTGTATGCCCGCGTCGAACCCGAATCCCCATGCGGTGGTGAAGTCGCCCGCTTTCCTGTGAATCACTTTGGCATTGATGCCGCCGTTGATGGTTTTATTTTTTTTCAGTTTCACCTGTTGCGCGAATGAAAGAAGGAACGCATAATCGGCAGATGAAAATGCAGAAATGTTGCTGAAGTTGATGGTACCGTCGGGCTCTACAAGAAAGATCGTATTGGGTATGTCGTCCACGGCAAAACGTAATAGCGAAATGCCCAGCACTCTTTTTTTGTCTTTGAGTGGTAAGGCGAGACTGGCATAATCGTATTTGCCGATGCCTGCAAAGTATTCTGCATGCATGAGGTTGAGTTGAGGTTGATCGCGGACGTTCATCAGTCCGGCGGGGTTCCAGTAACCCGAGCTTCCGTCACTTACCGAGGCCACCTGTGCGCTTCCCATTGCCAATCCCCTGGCTCCTGCGCCAATATTCAGGAACTCGTTTGAATATTTGCGAAACTGCCCATGACCCGGCCGGCTGATAAAAAGACA
Source organism: uncultured bacterium (assembly GCA_966193805.1). Taxonomy (GTDB): domain Bacteria; phylum Bacteroidota; class Bacteroidia; order Chitinophagales; family Chitinophagaceae; genus Flavitalea. Next base: position 7,288 of record CBIGXK010000096.1, read on the forward strand.
AAGGACCAGGGCAACAGGAAAGTAAAAAGTTTTCATGAACCAATTTTCGGAATAAGCAATAAGAATTGTACAGTGTTTTAAGGGTTTAACCGAAGTATTTTCACCACAGTATCAGCCTTATGCCAAACGGAGAAATACTGTTTTTATTGCATTTTCGGAAAGCCTATATGATTCCTTACTTTTGCGCAATTCATTGATTTAGTACTTCTTTTAGAATTATTTTACGCGCTATGAACCTGATAAAAGAATTGGAATGGAGGGGCATGCTGCAGGATATTATGCCCGGCACTGAAGAACAGCTTGAGAAAGAGGCCACTACCGGTTATATCGGTTTTGATCCCACCTCCGATTCGCTGCACATCGGCAGCCTGGTACCTATATTATTATTATTGCATCTGCAGAAGGCGGGGCACAAACCGATTGCCCTGCTGGGCGGCGCAACGGGAATGATAGGTGATCCCAGTGGAAAAAGCGACGAACGGAACTTACTCAGCGAAGAGCAGTTGCTGCAGAATGTGCAGGGTATAAAGAGGCAATTGTCCAAATTTTTGGATTTTGATGCAGAGGGTCCGTTGGCGCCGGGCATTGTGAACAATTATGACTGGTTCAAAGGCATTTCTTTTGTTGAATTTCTTCGGGATACCGGCAAGCACATCACCGTTAATTATATGATGGCGAAAGAGAGTGTGAAGAAACGTATTGAAGGCGATGCGGGCATCAGCTACACTGAGTTCGCTTACCAGTTGATGCAGGGCTATGATTACTATTGGTTGTACAAGTATCAAAATTGCCGGTTGCAGATGGGTGGCAGCGACCAGTGGGGCAACATCACCACCGGTACCGAGCTGATTCGCAGGAAAGCGGGTGGTGAGGCTTTTGGGTTTACCTGTCCGCTCATCAGAAAGGCCGATGGGGGTAAATTCGGGAAAACCGAGAAGGGGAATGTGTGGCTGGATGCGGAAAAGACGAGTCCCTACCAGTTTTACCAGTTTTGGCTGAATGCGAGCGATGAGGATGCGGAGCAGTGGATAAAGATATTCACCTTTTTGGGGCGCCAGGAAATTGAGAATCTGGTTGTTGAGCACCGGTCGAATGCTGCGGAGAGGTTGTTGCAGAAGACATTAGCCCGGGAGGTGACGACGTTCGTCCATGGCGCGGAGGAATATGAAAAGGCGGTGGCCACTACTGAGAAGTTGTTTGCGAATCAAACGGCGCCGGCCGAATCGCTGAGTGCGGAAGATCTCGAAGGGATGGAGGGCGTGGTGAAGTTCGACTTCAGTGCTGAGAAGATCCGGGCGGGTATTGATGTGGTGAGTTTTCTGGCCGAGGCTTCAATATTTCCCAGCAAGGGTGAGGCGAGGAAGATGGTGCAGCAGGGCGGTGTGAGCATCAACCGGCACAAGGTCACGGATGTGGGTACGAAGGTTGTGGAAGAGATGTTGCTGCATGGGAGGTATATTCTTGTGCAGAAGGGGAAAAAGAATTATTATTTGGTGAGCGTGAGGGGATGATTTTTAGAGGCGATTTTTCAGATTTGGAAGTAGGTTAGGCAGACCGTATTTTTGCCTCCCTTTTAATGCTATCGTGCCCGATAGTATAATGGTAGTACGACAGATTTTGGTTCTGTTTGTCTAGGTTCGAATCCTGGTCGGGCAACAAGAAACCCATCAGCCTTGCTGATGGGTTTTGTTTTTCTGCGACACGAGCCAAGCTTGCTTTGGCGAGTGGAGAAGGAAAACAAAACAAGCCTGGCGAAGCCAGGGGTGAGTTTCTTGGGTAATGCAGAGCGCTGCAGGTTCATGAGGCGCGCAGCCGCGAGCTAATCCTGGTCGGGCAACAAAGCACCCGCACAATGTGCAGGTTTTTTGTTTTCAGAAGCGTGGCGAACTTGTTTGCATTCATCAGGCACGTTTTGCACCTGCTGTGTAATCAGTCTGCCACAGATTTCAACATCACTCTATAAAAAGAATACAGCATAATTCTATAAAACATCGCTGGTGCAGCGAAAGATGGCCTGTTATAGTCCGCCAAACAAAAATGGAATTCAACTCCAGATTTGCAATTTTATGCAAACCTGGAATCCAAAAGCTTGATTTATGCCATTGCAGGGAATAGACTACGCTATTATCCCTCCCGTTTCGGACAAATGAAGCCGAACACAGAAGCCTGCCCTCCGCCAAGTAATCAGTTCAACTTAACCCCGGCTACATGTTTTCACTAGATTTTAATGAAGTAACCTATCCCTATATATAAAAAAATCAGCGACCTTCCGTTGTCGGTATCCGTATCCGGCCCGTTTAAAACCTCTCCAATTGATGATGAAGAACAAAAAGCTCCTTTTATTGATCCTGGTTGCTGCGGCAGCAGGCATTACCGCGTTGCTGCTTAGTGGAAGAGGCGCGTCTTCACCTGATAAAGGGAGCCCGGCTTCCGCCGCTCCCAAACAAAATGTTGCCAAAGTCCACGCGTCGCCCCGCAAATTTGGATTAGCGGTCGATTCCTTCAACGTTATAGAGAACACCGTTCAAAAAAATGATTTCTTAGGCAGCATCCTTGAGCCATACCAGGTAGATAATGCTACTATCGCCGAACTGGCCCGGAAATCAAAACCCATTTTTGATGTTAGACGAATTACCGCGGGAAGCCAGTGCACCATTTTTTGTACAAAAGACAGTTTGCAGAAGGCCGTGTATTTTGTTTACCAGCCTAATGCCATCGATTATATCTTATATGACCTGCGCGATTCGCTAACCATTACCGCAGGCAAAAGAGAAGTGACCACGAAAGTGGAAACCGCCAGCGGAGTTATCACCAGTTCATTATACGAGGCTTTGGATAATGCAAACAGCGATCCCGCCTTAGCCATGAGGCTGGCCGATATATACGCATGGACCATCGACTTCTATAAAATTCAACAGGGCGATTTCTTCAAAGTAGTATACGAGCAGCGATATGTAAAAGATGAACCGGTAGAACCCGGACAGGTAAGATCGGCTATATTCAGTCATGAAGGCGATACCCTTTACGCATTTTATTTCCAACCCGATACTGCAAAGGCCGGTGATTACTACGATGAAACGGGCAAGAGCTTGCGCAAAGCATTTTTGAAAGCGCCGCTCAAATTCAGCCGCATCACTTCGCGTTTCACCAAAAGGCGTTTTCATCCTGTACAAAAAAGATGGAAAGCCCACCTCGGCACCGACTATGGAGCACCCACTGGTACTCCAATCATTTCAACAGGCAGCGGAACGGTGATTGAATCGAAGTATAGCCGCTTCAATGGAAATTATGTGAAAGTGCGCCATAACAGTACTTATACTACGCAATACCTGCACATGAGCCGCCGCGCAGTAAAGCGTGGACAGGCAGTGCGGCAGGGACAGGTGATAGGCTATGTGGGCAGCACAGGTCTTGCTACCGGCCCGCATGTATGCTATCGCTTCTGGAAAAACGGGAAACAGGTAGATCCCTATCGCCAGAAATTTCCTTCCGCCACTCCTGTACCCGAAAATTCGTTGCAAGCCTTCAATGCCTTTAAGCAGGAACAACTGCAGTTATTGCAGACTATCGGATTGAACGGGGTTGCTAAGGATCAATAAGTATTATCCTGCTCGAATCGACAGGTAACCGGGATTGCGAAACAGGTTTGAATATTATATCTTGTGCCAAACCTGCCCCTGAAATGAAATATTTGCCCTTCCTCGTCCTAAGCATTGTACTCTTTGCGGGTTGTTCCAAGATACTCGATGACACACCCGAAAATCCGGCCGAACCAAAGACAAACATCACTTCCAACAAAGCTCAACTGATCTTCGATATCAACTCCGGACCCGACACGCTTACAATAAACGCACCGGGCGAGTGGCAGGCTGACCTGCTGTCGTTTTCAACCCCGCTGCACCTTTCCCGTATCGACAATGCACCGGACAAATTAGTTGTATCAACGGGCCAGGAGCTTACAGAAGGAACCGATGTTGAAGACTTCATCCGCATCCGGCTGAAAGACAACGCCGACACTACCGCCCTGTATATACCCGTTACGCGGCTGGCAGCGTCAAAAGACTCGCTTGTGCTGGGCGGAGAAGGAGCTGATGAATTAAAGGCTGTGAAATGGATATATGACGGTTACATCGCTGTTGGATATACCAGCAGCACACGGGGAGATGGCGCCGGAAATCATGGAGGCAAAGATTTTTGGGTGGTGAAGTTTGATGACTACGGCAAAACCATCTGGAGCAAAACATTTGGCGGATCGGGTGATGACGTGGCCACTACCCTGGCGAGCAGCTCTGTCACAATTGATATGACGTCGGTCCACGACGGATATCTCGTAGGCGGTTATACCAATAGCAACGATTTCGACGTAACGGGCAACCATGGCTCCAAAGATGCATGGCTCATCAAGATTGAC
>CBIGXK010000097.1:0-11689 GCA_966193805.1 uncultured bacterium
CCCAATACTCTTCCATTTTTCTCCTCACAAATGCTACGCTTCTTTCCAACTGGTCCATTCCTTCAATTCCATCTTCAATACTTATCCACCCGTCAAACCCAACACGTTTCAACTCCGTAAATATTGCGTCGTAATCATTCAATCCCTTACCAATTTCTCCGTGGCTCAAACGTTTGGCGTAACCCGTTGCGCCGCCCTCTTCCCTGCGCAGGTCTTCAATGGTCCCTTCTTTCAAATACCTGTCGCTCGCGTGCATGGTAACCACGCGGTGAGAAATTTTGCGCAGCAATTCAAGCGGGTCCTCGCCTGCTAAAAATGTATTGCTGGGATCATAGTTCACGCCGAAGTTCGGGTCGTGAATGCTGTTAACCAGCTTGCCAAACACATCCATCTTTTGCGCAAATTCAGGGTACTCCCAAAAATCATCTTTATAATGATTTTCGAGGATCAGGGTAATACCCAGATCCCGCGCGTAGGGCAAGCAATCCTGAATGCAATCAGCCGCCAGTTTCACTCCCTCGCCGGTAGAGAGCTCCGGCCGCCGCTGGCCCGAAAGCACCCTGCAATACGATCCGCCAAGCACATGCGTCATGCGTATCCAGTATCGTTGTTTATCAACTTCTTTTTTTCTGAATGATTCGTCGGGATGAGTGAAGTCGGGCGAGCAACACATCATCGGAATGGATTTGCCCGCATCTTCCACTTGTTTTCTGAAACCGGGCCATTTTTTTTCATCCTGCATTTCGAGAAAACCGGCATACCATTCCAGACCGTCGATGTTCAGGTTTGTCGCGAGCGATATCCATTCAGACAATTTCATCGAACCGTCTTTGCAAAGCGCCTGCATAAATGCTTTTGGAAATACGGCAAGTTTCGGCATCGTTAATTATTGAATGGTTGAACTGTCTTTCGGTGGATTGCGGCCGATGAACGGATGCTGTTCAACATCCAGTATCTGTCCGCTGATGGGGCCGCTTTCATCGTCCAGGAAATACATCGCGGCAGCAGCAATTTCCTTCGGCCATAATATCCTTCCCGACGGAGCATAAACCTTCGGCAGAGCGGCGTACCAGTCTTCTGCAAGACCATGTTCTTTCTTGCGGATCGTTTCTGTTTCCGTGAGTACCCATCCGGGATTGAGCTGGTTCACGCGAACGCCATGTTCCCGAAATAACACATCTCCCAAATTCCTCGTCATGGTCATCAGCGCTCCTTTCGACATGCTATAGGCGAGCAGGTTTGGTTCGCCGCAATAAGCATTCACCGAACCGATGTTCAGCACCGCGCCTTTATTCTTTGCCAAATGGGGCAGAGCCGTTTTGATGAGATTGAATGGCGCAACGGTATTTATTTCAAACACTTTTCGCAGGAAGTTTACATCGGTGGTGTCGATATTCGAGGAGGTTACCCATGCCGCGTTATTCACGACGGCATCTAACTTTCCAAAACTTGCGAGTGCAAGGCCGGTCAGCCTTTCGGCCGCGCCTTCCTGTGTAATATCTTCAATGTGCAACACTGCGTTGTCGCCAATGGCCTTCAGTACTTCATCGCCAAGATCTTTTTCCAACCCGTTGAGTACCACCTTTGCTCCCTCTTCGATGCATTTAAGTGCAATTGCTTTTCCTATACCTGTTGTGCTACCCGTAATAACGATCACTTTATTGTTGAGCCGCATGCTTAAACTGGTTTTAATACGCTTTTTACCACTTCGCCTTTGTGCATTTTTTCGAATGCTTCCTTCCATTCTGTGACGGGCCACACGCCGCCGATGATGGGTTTTACGTCGAGCTGCCCATTGCTTAATAAAATGAGAACACGTTCCCACATCGGCCAGTTATGACTGAAGCTGCCCTGCAGCGTTACATTTTTTTGTACGATAGGGTCGAGGCAATAACCCAATGGCTGGGGACCCCAACCCACCTTTGTGATTTTTCCATTCGGACGTACCAATTGCATCGCGATGTTAAGCGTTGAGCTGTGCCCGGCTGCGTCGATGATGCAGTCGGCGCCGAGGCCGTCGCGTTCTTTCGCCCAGCCGGTGGCATCGCCGGTAATGGTTTCGCAACCATATTTTCGCGCAATGCTCAAACGGTATTTGTCGGATTCCAGTCCCAGCACGGCCACTTCGGCCCCGCATAATTTCGCCATGGCGGCGCAGAGGATACCGATGGTGCCCGGTCCAATGACCACTACGCGGTCGCCGGGTTTTAGTCGCGTGTTCTCGACCACTGCGCTATAGGCAACGCAGCAGGGTTCGGTAAGGCAGGCCTGTTCGAAGGGGAGCTGTGCGGGTACTTTATGGAGGCAGCGTGCGGGAACGCGTACATATTTCGTCATGGCGCCGTTAACGCCGTATCCAAAGCCTTTTCTCGTAGGATCGAGGTTGTACATGCCGGTTCTCGTCATCGGGTTGTTCAGGTCGATGATGGCGGCGGTTTCGCTTACTACGCGGTCCCCTTCTTTGAAGTGCGTTACCCTGTCGCCTGTTTCGACGATGGTGCCGCCGAACTCATGTCCGAGTACTACGGGGTAGTTGACGGGCCAACTGTGGTCGGACGTCCATTGGTGGAGGTCGCTGCCGCAAACGCCAACGTTGGCCACTTCGAGCAGCACATCTTCTTCACCGATCGACGGTGTTTCAATTTCCCTGATCTCTACCGACCATTTCTCGGGCGAATAATTTACGACTGCGGGTGAAGACAAGGTGTGTGTGTTTTAGTTTGGAATTTGATTTTCGGCAAACGGCAATGGGCAATCGGCAATGGGCAAAGGTGAAACGTGAGACGGAAGACGTGAAACAGTATCCCCCGCTGGCGGGGGTGGCGCGAAGCGCCGGGGGTGGACCGCTAAGACGCAACGCTTAACCTTAGCCTTATCCTCAATTTTTAACTCTCAACCCTTAACCCTCAACTTTTACACTCCCCTCATGAATCTTCTTACAAATCATTCTCAGCGATTCTTCAAGATTGCCGGTTGCTGTTTTAAAACTGTCCGCATCTATCGTTAGCGGGGCGCCAAGCACAACAAGTGGTGCGCCGTACGCCGGGCATTGTATGGCCTGCTCGATGCTTAATCCGCCAACCGCCTGCACGGGTACCTTCACCGCCTTTACCACTTCTTTCAATTTATCCAGCGGGCTCGGCATTCGCAACCCGCGTGCCGCAATGCCTCTTCTTTCGTCGTAACCTATGTGGTGTATCACATAATCACATCCTAAATCTTCCAGCCATTTTGCCGCGGCAACCATGTCTTCGCAACCCAGGTTATCTCCCATTACTTTTACGTCATAATCTTTACCGGCCTTTACCACACATTTAATGGTTTCTTCGTGTGCACGCGCCATTACCACTACGTGGGTGGCGCCGGCCTTTGCCATCATCTCCGCCTCCAGGTAACCACCGTCCATTGTTTTCAGGTCGGCCACGATCGGCACGCCGGGAAAAGCTTCGCGCAACTTTTTTACGCCATGCAGCCCCTCGGCGAGGATCAGCGGTGTGCCGGCCTCCAGCCAATCGACGCCTGCACGCATGGCCATTGCAGCAGTTTCCAAAGCTTCGTCGATGTTGGTGAGGTCAAGGGAAATCTGGACGATTGGTTTCATGTTGAGATGAAAGAATTACTTGCCCTTCGGGTAAAACTTAAAAGTTAAAAGTTAAAACTGAAAACCCTCTCCCGTCTCACGCCTTATCGTAACTAATACATTCCTTCAACTCCTTCTCCGTGTACGCCATATTGTATTGCTTCAGCACATCGTCGGGAACACCGTTCCATTGGTTAGGGCGGTTACCTACAAATCCTACATCCTTAAAACCGATGGCTGTAGTGTAGAAACCTGTAATGGTAAGATTTCTCATCAGCGAAAAAAACGTTACCCCCTGCGACATGTCCGCCGCGGCCTTGTTGGGGAAGGCAATCTTATCCACCAATTCTATGCGTTGCTGTTCCGAACATTCGCGAAACGGCTTTTCGTACCGGGTAAGGCACTGCATGTCGAGCCACCTTAACCCACCACGCATCGGTGTTTGAAATTCGGGTTTGTCTTTTACGATGAATCCGATGAAGTCAGCCACTTTGGCGTCGGTGGCGCTTCCGCTCACATCATCTTTGGGGATGATGATCTCTGCGAGGATGGCAACAGTTGCCAGTTCATTTTCTGTAAAGAACTGCTCCTCCTGCAAAGATTTATTGTAAGCGATCTCCTCCTTCATGCGGTCGGCATTCGCGCCTGAATTTGCCGCTGCTGCTTCGGGGGTTACTTTTTTATCGGCCGTTTCACAGGCTTCAAGTATTACGCCTGCCGAAACGCTTCCCATAACCAGGGCCTTGATGGAATCTCTTCTGTCCATATATTGGTGTTTTCAGAATTTTAGATGTTTTGCTTTTTCATTTCGTCAACGATGTGTTCGCTGGTCCACATCGACAATGCAAGGATGGTCCAGGTGATATTTTTATCGGCCTGCGAAGTGAAAACGCTTCCGTCCACACAAAAAAGATTATTGCAGTCGTAGGCCTGTCCCCATTTGTTAAGCGGCGATGTTTTGGCATTGCTTCCCATCCTCACTGTGCCGGCTTCGTGGATAATATTTCCGGGAGCGTGTATACCCCACTGTGTGCTCTCGGTGTCATCATCCCCGTGGGTGATGGTGGCGCCCATGTTGTGCAGTATTTCGCGGAAAGTTTCTTTCATGTGCTTTGCCTGCTTGATCTCGTAGTCGGAATGCTTCACGTGGAAACGCAATACGGGAATGCCGTACTTATCGATTACGTGGGGATCAATTTCGCAGTAATTGTCTTCGCGCGCCACGGCTTCGCCACGGCCCGCCATGTGTATTTGTGCGCCGTAGAAAAACCTTACGTCTTCTTTTAAAGAAGCGCCATAGCCGCCGGCTTCCTTTTGTTTGCCGTTGATGGGGAACTTACCGTTCATCGAATCGATGCCCCAACTGAATCCGTACATCGGCATGGTCATGCCGCCGCCGTATTCAATGTGATAGCCGCGGGGAAAATCAAGTTTCTTATTATCGAGCCACCACGGGGTGTACACGTGCATGCCTCCAACGCCATCTTCATTATATCTTTTGCGGTTGAAGAGTGTTGGAACAAAGCCTCCCATGCCTGCGCCGGTAGAATCGTGCAGATATTTACCCACCACGTTGCTGGAGTTGGCGAGTCCGTTGGGATGCCTGGGCGATTTGGAATTCAATAGCAGCCTGGCTGTTTCGCAGGTGCTGGCGCCGAGGATAACTGTTTTTCCGAACACCTGGTATTCCTGCAAATTCGTTTTATCTACGTACGAAACGCCGGTGGCGAGGCCCTCGTTGTTGGTGAGCACCTCGCGCGCCATCGCATTCACCACAAGGTCCACGTTCCCGGTTTTCAGCGCCGGTTTTACCAATACAGATGAGGAAGAGAAGTCGGCATATACTTTACAGCTTCTGCCGCATTGGTTGCAGTAAAAACATGCTCCGCGTTCATCATTAATGGCTTTTGTGAGAATTGAAAGACGGGAAGGGATCACGGGAATTCCCGATTGCGTGGCGGCTTTCTTAATGAACATTTCGTGCAGTCTTGGTTTTGGCGGCGGCAGGAAATAGCCATCGGGGTCGTTGGGCAAACCTTCGTTTGTTCCGAAAACGCCTATAAGCTGATCCACCTTATCGTAGTAAGGCTTGATGTCGTTGTAGGAGATCGGCCAGTCTTCGCCGAGTCCGTCGATACTTCTTCTCCTGAAATCGTCGGGACCGAACCGCAACGAAATTCTTCCCCAGTGATTGGTGCGGCCGCCAACCATACGCGCGCGCCACCAGTCCCATTTGGTATTATCTTTAGTGGTAAAGGGTTCGCCGTCAATTTCCCAACCCCACCAGGAGCCGTCAAAGTCGCCGAAAGGACGAAACTTGGTGCTTGCCCCGCGTCGTGGCGATTCCCACGGATTTTTGAGCTGCGACGAATTGATGGCAGGATCAAAGTCCGGACCCGCTTCCAGCAGGCATACCTTCAACCCTGCTTTGGCGAGCACATACGCCGCCATTCCACCTCCCGCGCCGGATCCTACGATGACGGCATCATACTTTTTCGATTGCTTTTTGATCTGGAGATCTCCCATTTAGACATTTTTTGTGAAGGGTAAAAACGCCTTCTGCTATTGAATTAAATTGAATACATGAAGAAAGACGGTTCAAATTAGTGAAAATTTGAACGCTCTTATTTAAGATAATGCAACAAAGTTTTAATACATTGGTATAATTTGTATGTTTTATATATTTTGTTCGCCTGCCCAGGTCATTGAACAGATTAAACAGCTCTCATGAAGATCTCTTTCCACGGAGCGGCACGCACGGTGACCGGCTCAAAACATCTTTTGCATATCAAGCCCAACCTGAACGTACTTCTCGATTGCGGCATGTTTCAGGGAATGGGCAAAGATACCGACAGATTGAATACTGAATGGGGGTTTGAACCCAGGCTGGTCGACCATCTCATTCTCTCCCATGCACACATCGATCACATCGGACTGGTTCCAAAATTATTCAAAGACGGCTTTGTGGGAAAGATATATTGCACCCCGGCCACTGCGAGCCTGGCCAGGATACTGCTGATCGATTCGGCCGGCATCCAGGAAGACGACGTGAAATATGTGAACAAGCAGCGCAGGAAGCAGGGCAAGCCGCTCATTGCGCCGCTGTACACGGAGGAAGACGCGATGAAGGTGTTCCCTCATTTTGAAACGGTACCTTATAACGAGCATTACAAAATAGACAGGCAGGTGGAGGTAATGTTCACCGATTGCGGTCACATTATCGGTAGTTCCGCTGTAAATCTCGCGGTCAAAGAAAACGGGAAGACCACCAGGATCACGTTCAGCGGCGATGTGGGCAGGTATCAGGATATGATTCTCCGTTCGCCACAGCCGTTTCCGCAGGCCGACTATGTCATCATGGAATCAACGTATGGCGACAGGCTGCATGAGCGCGCGACGGCGGCGAATGATAAAATGCTGAACATCATCGTGGACACCTGTTTGAAACGAAAGGGGATACTGATCGTTCCCGCTTTCAGTTTAGGAAGGACACAGGAAATTTTATACATGCTCAACAGGATGGAGCTTGAAAAGGTGTTGCCGCCGGTGAAGTATTTCGTGGACAGCCCGCTGTCGATAAAGATCACCGAAACGCTGAAGAAATACCCTGATTATTACAATGAAGCGTCGCGAGAGCTGCTGAAAAATGATACGGATATTTTTGCCTTCAAAGGACTCACTTTTGTGGAGACCGTTCAGGAATCAATGGCGCTGAACGACATCAGCGAGCCGTGTGTGATCATTGCATCGTCGGGCATGGCCGAGGCGGGAAGGGTGAAGCATCACATTGCCCATCATGTTGAGGATCCGAACTGCACGATTATGATGACGGGCTATTGCGAGCCGCAATCGCTCGGCGGCAGATTAAAACAGCGGCCGGAAGAAGTAGGCATCTTTGGCAAAAAATACCAGGTGCGGGCGAAGATCGAGGAAATCTCGAGCCTGAGCGCGCACGGCGATTATGAAGATCTTAGCCAGTGGCTGGGCTGCCAGGACCCGTCATTGGTGAAAAAATTATTTTTGGTACATGGAGAATATGACGTTCAGACAAATTTCAGGGACCGGCTCATTAAGAAAGGCTTTGCAGATGTTGTGGTGCCTGCGCAACATGAGGAGGTGGGCCTCGGATAACAAAATGGGGAGAAGGCTATGACGAATACGAAGGATTTTACACCGGTCGGCAGTAAAAAAGAAGCGGAGTTTTTAGAAGGTCCGCGATCGAGAGGTAAAGAATTTTTGTTCCTGATAAAAGTTTTCCGGGAATTTTTTTATGGCTTCAGGAAGCTGCATTTCACCGGGCCGTGTGTTACCGTGTTTGGCTCGGCGCGGTTCGGGGAGGATCATCAATATTATGTGCTGTCGCGCCAGATGGGGCAGGAGATTGCGAAGCTGGGCTTTACAGTGATCACCGGTGGCGGACCCGGGATTATGGAAGCCGCCAACAGGGGTGCGAAGGATGTGGGAGGAAGGTCGATTGGTTGTAATATTATTTTGCCGCGGGAGCAGCATCCGAATAAGTATTTGGACAAGTGGGTGGATTTTGATTTGTTTTTTGTGAGGAAGACTCTGCTGAGCAAATATTCGTATGCGTTTGTGGTGATGCCCGGTGGTTATGGAACGCTTGATGAATTTTTCGAAGCGATAACGCTGATACAGACGGGCAAGTTTAAAAAGTTTCCGATTGTGTTGATGGGCAGGGAGTACCACGAGGATTTGTACCGGCATTTTCAGCGGATGGTTGAGGAGAAAACGATTGATGAAGAGGATATAAATTTGTTTTTATTTACCGATTCGGTAGACGAGGCAATAAGACATATTATTACGTATGCGATCGAGGGGTTTGGCTTGAAGAAGCGCAAGCAGATAAAGCCGAGGAAGTTGTTGGGAGAGTGGATGTGAGAGCGATTAAGACCAATTTCTTTATGACCAACATTTATGATTTCATATCCGCCAATGCAAGCTATTTCGACCAGCTGAAATTCGGGAATGAAGATGATCTGTTTATCGATTATCTCTGTCCTATTAAAGAAATGAAGGCGCGGGTATGGTCGCATAAAAATTGTTTGATGTACGTGATGCAGGGCGCTAAAGGATATGCTTCGCTTCATCAGCATCATGAATCGCAAAAAGGGGAGGTGCTGTTCATTCGAAAGGGCGGCTATATCCTGTTTCAGCGGTTTAAGGAGCCTTACCGGGCGCTTATTTTCATGTTCGGCGACAATGCCGTAAAATCACTGTTGGCGGAATATCCCGATCTGTTATCACTCGATCATAACACGAAGTCAGGATTTATGAACCAGCCGGAAGTGTTGTTGCTGGAATCTTCACCTTATGTAGCATCCATCTTTGTTGGCGCTCACGAATATTTAAAGCAACCCGATGCGCAGCGTCATATTTCCCTGCAATTAAAATTTAAGGAACTGCTCGTCAACCTCCTCAGAAAAAAGGAATCGAATGCATTTTATTTATACTTATCCTGGTTCAGCCTGGATAACGATGCTCCTTTTATCAAGCTGATGATGGAGAACAGCCATTTGAATTTCACGGCTGAGGAATTGGCGCGTACAGCCGGTATGAGCTTATCCTCTTTTAAAAGAAAGTTCAAGAAGCAATTTGGCATGTCGCCTGGAAAATGGCTGCGCGAACAAAGTATTGCCCGCGCGGAGGGCATGCTTAAAAATCTCAATAAAAATATCTCCGACATAGCTTTTGAACTCGGTTATAGTGATGCGGCCGCCTTTTCGAAATCGTTTAAGTCGGAAACAGGTGTCAGTCCTACGGAGTATTCGAAATAAGTGATGTTGAAGAGAACGTTTTCTTCGTTGGCAATTGACCTGAATTGACAAATCTTTGAACCGGTTTCACCCGGAAGGGGAGCGCTGCATAACGACCTTTGTATGGACAGGTTTATTTTCTCATCAAAAAACAAGATCGTTATGCCTAAATTTCTCATTGAACGCGACATTCCGGGAATACAAAATATGAATGCGCGCGAGCTGCAGGCCATTTCGCTAAAATCACGAAACGTATTGGAACAATTAGGTCCGAAAATACAGTGGCTGCAAAGCTATGTTATGGACAACAAGCTGTTTTGCGTGTATGTGGCGCCGAATCACGAGTTGATCAGGGAGCACGCGCGCTGCGGTAATTTTCCCGTGAACCAGATTAACGAAGTGAAAGCCATGCTGGATGCAACGAGCGCCGATGGTTATATTTTTGGCAAGCATGGATAAGGGCATGGAGCAGGTCATACGGAATTTTCCGACTTTAGCGGAACAATTTCAGCTTTCAAACTTGCACATGAACACACGTTATTGTTTCGCCCTGGATTTAAAGAACGATGAAAAGAGGATTGCCGAATACGAGGAACACCATCGCGCGGTGTGGCCTGAAGTGCGGGACAGTTTTAAGCGCGCGGGAATCGAAGCAGTTGAGTTGTATCGCTCGGGCAACCGTCTCTGCATGATACTGGAAGTAAACGAAGATTTTACTTTTGAAAAGAAGGAAAAGATAGACAGCGAAGATGCTGTTGTGCAGAAATGGGAGGCGCTGATGGGGACGTATCAGCAACCGGTGCCCTGGGCGAAGCCTGGCGAAAAGTGGGTACGGATGAAAGAAATTTTCAACTGGAAAAAATAGACCTCCGAAGAAAGTCCCCGGAGGTCTGTGTAATTACGCGGGTTGCAGCTCGAGTTGTTTCACCAGTTGAATTTCTCCTGTCAGTTTAAGTTCTTCGCCGAGCAGGACGCCGCCCGATTCGAGTGTGGCGTTGTAGTTGATGCCAAAATCTTTACGGTTCAATTTTCCGCTAAGCGAAAATCCTGCTTTTGTATTTCCCCATGGGTCGGTGGTAATGCCGCTGTATTCGGCGATCACTTTTACGGGTTTGGTGGTATTCTTGATGGTGAGGTCGCCGGTGACCTGAAAGGTTTCATCATCCGTCTTCTCGATTTTTGTCGATTTGAAGGTGATGTTCGGGTATTCTTCTGCCAGGAAGAAATCTGCGGTGCGCAGGTGTTCATCGCGCTGCGGGTTGTTGGTGTTGATCGATTTCACGTCGATCGTGGCGGTGATGGCAGCATCGGCAAATTCACCGGTGGGTGTTTCGGCGGTTACGTCGAATTGCGTGAAGTTCCCGGATACGTTGGTGATCATGAGGTGTTTGATCTTGAAGCCGAGTTCGCTGTGTGTGGGATCGAGTGTCCATTTTGTCGTTGTCATGTCTGTAAATTTTAGGTAGATATTAGTTGATTAATGTTTATACATCGTCCTATGATGATTATTTAACCTAACATCGTTAACTAATCAGCAAAAAAAATTAGGTTTTGATACCGGATATGAAGGCGGCGATAAAGTCTTGTATTACGCGCTGGTTGAGTTCTTCTTTGTGTTCGTTGTGGTTCATCATATTGATGCTGACGAGGCCGTGAAGCATTGACCAGAAGGTTTGCAGTTTAAGCAGCGGGTCTGCATTGGTTTTCTTATTTTTTGTTATCAATTCTTTGATCGGTTCGGTTACAAGGCCGGTGAACGACGCAATTTCGGGTGACTGGAGCACGGTTTCGCAGGAGGGGATGCCGAGTCCGTACATCACCTGGTATTGCGCTTTATTTTCGAAGGCGAATTCCCAGTAGGCGTGTGCCATGTCTTCGAGTTGTTTTTCGGGGATAGTGGATCTTTTCCGGGCTTTTATGAGTTGCTGGTTGAGCAGTTGAAAGCCTTGTTTGGTCAGTTCATAGAGGATAGCTTCTTTATTGGCGAAGTGGTCGTAGATCACGGGCACGCTGTATTCAATGGCTTCGGCTATTTTGCGGATGGACAGGGCCTGCCATCCTTCTTCGGTCACGGTTTGCCATGCTGCGTTGAGTATAGCGGTCCTGACTTCTTCTTTTTGCCGTATTTTCCTTTCGACGATGCCCATTGTTGGTGACGTGGTGTAAAGATTTTGAACTGCATCTATGCTTCCGCGCCTAGCATGCTATCTTTCCTAACACCGTTAGCAAATATACGGGGGCTTTGGTGAATGGACAAGAACGATCCTGAACATTGGCGAACTGTTAACATAGGGAGTAGGGAGTGGGGAGTAGGGAGTGGGGGTGGACAGGCAAT
>CBIGXK010000098.1:0-11582 GCA_966193805.1 uncultured bacterium
GTTACTATCGATTCTGTTCCTTTTTTTAATTGCGTCCTGCAAGAGCAGGCAACGTGAAAAACAGTTGGCACAAAGAGAGAGGGAGGTGAACGGAAAAGAACAGGAACTGCTGCTCAAAGAAAAGACGCTGGAGTTCCGTGAACAGGAGCTGAACGAAAAATTAAAAAGGATAGACAGCATACTCGCCAGGGATTCCGCAGCGGCTAATGGCCCGCTCACAGATTCCGTTATCATCGACTCTACCATTATCGGCAACTGGGCCGTAAAAATGACCTGCACAGAAACCACCTGCCCCGGCTCCGCGATCGGTGATGTTAAAACGGAGCAATGGACCTTGTTATATGACGGCAACCACATTGTAGCGAAAGCCAGCGACGGCGGAAGCCTTGTGCGTACGTACAGCGGTCTATACAAGGGTCGCAATATCGAACTGATCGAACACCGCGATTCCCTCGTTTACGACACGAGGATGGTGGTGCGCCTCCAGGTAATTAATGACAAAACCATTGAAGGGCAACGCGAAATTATCCGTGACGATAATTGTAAAATCGTATATGCGCTTCAAATGAACAAACAACGCTAATGACCGATTTTATTTTCAATATAATCCTGTTGAATATCCGGGATCTTTCACTGCCGCTGAAGAACCCTGTGATCATATTCTCACTGGTGCTCTTTATCATCCTGTTTGCACCCATCGTGTTTAACAAGATAAAAATGCCGCACATCATCGGCCTTATTCTCGCCGGCATTATTATCGGCCCATACGGCTTGAACCTGCTGCTGCGCGACAGCTCGATGGTGCTCTTTGGAACCGTGGGGCTGATCTATATCATGTTTACCGCGGGCCTTGAAATAGATCTCGACGAATTCAAAAAGAACAGGGTCAAGAGCCTGATATTCGGCCTGCTCACTTTTATCGTGCCGATGGTCTCGGGTTTTTTCGTTGCCTATTACTTTTTGAAGTTCAATGTGCCTTCTTCCATCGTGCTGGCCTGTACATTCGCTTCGCATACACTGCTGGCCTATCCCATCGCCAGCAAATACGGTCTCTCCAATATCAGGCCCGTTACAATGGCGATCGGCGGAACCATCATCACCGACATTCTCGCCCTCCTTGCGCTGGCAGCAGTGGTGGGCATGACACGCGGCGACATTTCCGCGGCATTCTGGATACAGTTGGGCATTTCATCCATCGTCTTCGGCTGCATCATATTCCTGGGTTACCCCATCATTGCGCGCTGGTTCTTTAAAAAATTCGAAGACAACGTTTCGCAATACATCTTCGTGCTCGCGCTGGTTTTTCTCGGCTCCTTCCTCGCAGAACTGGCAGGCCTCGAAGCGATCATCGGCGCGTTCCTTTCCGGCCTCACACTCAACCGCTTCATCCCCTCGAGGTCGGCGCTCATGAACCGCATCGACTTTGTAGGCAATGCGTTCTTCATTCCTTTCTTCCTGATAGGCGTGGGCATGCTGGTTGACTTCCGCGTCATCTTTAAGGGTCTCGACGCGCTTAAAGTGGCCGCCGTAATGATCATTATGGCCATTATCACCAAGTTCGTCGCCGCCTGGATCACACAAAAATCATTTCGCCTCTCGGCCACCGAAAGGCAAATGATCTTCGGCCTGAGCACCGCCAGGGTGGGCGCCACGCTGGCCGTGGTACTCGTGGCCTACAACCTCATCATTGGTGAGGCGCCCAACGGCGAACCGCTGCGTTTGCTTGGAGAAGACGTGCTGAATGGCTCCATCCTGATGATCCTCATCACCTGCACCGTTAGCTCGTTCATTGTAGAACGCGCTTCGCGCAAGCTTGCCCTCCACGAGGAAAACAAAATACCGGAAGATGAGAACACTGCCGGCAAAATACTGATCTCACTTGCCTACCCCGATACGGTAAATGACCTGGTGGATATTGGCTTAATGCTGAAACCAAAAGGAAGCAGCATACCCGTGCATCTGCTCCATGTAGTAACAGAAGAGAACGACGACGGCAACCTGCATGCCGCCGGCAAGAAAATTATACAGAAGGCGCTGTCGCGCGTTGCAGAAACCGACAATCACGTGATCCCGCTTAGCAGGTTCGACATGAACATCAGTAACGGCATCGTATACACGATAAAGGAACAGCAAATAAGCGACGTACTGATCGGCCTGCACCAGCAAGCCGAGGCAAACGATTTTCTTGGTCCTGTTACAGAAAGGATCATCAGGAGGGCTCACGAAACCATCTACATCTATAAATCGGTTCAGCCGGTCAACACCCTGAAGCGCATGGTGGTGGCTGTGCCGCCCAAGGCGGAGCTTGAACCCGGTTTCGCACACTGGTTCATGAAATTGGCCACACTCTGCAAGGAGGCGGGCCTTTCAGTTGTTTTTCATGCCAGTCCCGCAACCACTATGGAACTGCAGGACCAGGCGAAAAAAGCGGCATCCCTGAATATCGAATTCAAAAAATTTATGGATTGGGATGATTTCCTCATCCTTTCGCGCGAATTGAAGCCGAATGATCTGTTCGTCATCATTTCATCGCGAAAGGGACATGTTTCCTTCAATCCCTTTATCAACAAGCTGCCTAATTATCTTTCCAAATATTTTAGCGGCAACAGTTTCCTGATCGTCTATCCGAAACAACTGGAGCATGGCGTCAAGATGGAAGATATTGACCACGTGGACAGCACGCTCATCGAAACCCTTTCAGGAAACGTTGGCAAACTGGGCAAGGCCGCGGCCTACCTCAAAAAGTTTATCTCCGGCAAATGATAATGCGTTAGTCTTCTTTAAACATAATTTCCGTGAGTCCGATTTTTTCATCGTACGGCTTGTCGTGCTTCATCACGAAAAAGTAAACGTCGTGCCTGCCGCTGACTGCTCTGTCGAGCTTGCCGGTCACAATGTTCGTGGTGTCGCCGGGACCAGTGGGAGTAAACGGTGTTGTGCTTACCACTTCTCCTGCACGTGAATCGAGCCTCACCTCTATCACGCCCTTCGATTCGCGGGTGGAATAACGGTAACTGAACTGTTTGATGCCCGTGAGATCGATATTCTTTAAAAGGATATACGCCTTGTGGCCGCCCGATGCAAGGTTATTACCAAACCTCGCGAAGCCGTTGTGTTCATCGGCATATACCGTTTGCACTTTTGCATTTGTGATGGTCACGATATCCGTGCTTTTCAACGGCGCGGATCCTTTTGCGCCCTTGTCGGTGTAACTGGCCACAATAGTGTACTGACCGCGCGGCTCATCTTCGTTGAAATGTAAAGTAAGCTGACCGGAAGCAGGTATCACAGTTTCTTTTTTCTTTTTGTCTGTGAGCGAGAAAATATATTTCACGATTTCCCTGGTATCCTTCAAGGTCAGTTGCGGATGTGCACTCATCACATATTGCGTTCCCCAACTGCCACCGCCGCCTTTGATGATCTTATCGGCAAGCTTGTCGATGGCGCCTTTTTGATTTTTGTATTTGTTGGCAATAGCGAAATAGCTTGGCCCAACAGCTTTCTCATTTTCGAGATGGCAGCTTTTGCAGTCGCTTTTCGCCATGATCGATTTACCCGCGTAATCCGTTTGTGTTATCGAAACCTCGTCAACGGGACCACTGGTTTTTGCCGGGTAAGGATTATAAACGTAATACACTTTGATGGCTGATGGATTGACTTTTCCATCTTCATCGTCGGTCACCTTCACTGAATATTTAAACACTTTATTGTCGGACGAAAATGATTTATTGGATGCACTGGTGATCGTCACCTTTGGTGGCGCATTACCCACGTTCACCGTTACCGTATCGGTTGCCGATAATCCCGACCTGTCTGTAACGTTCAGTATCGCGTGATAGGTGCCGGGTTTTGTGTAGGTGTATTTCGCATTTCGTGTTGTGCCGCCCACGGTTTTACCATCGAACAACCACTTGTACGCCAGGGTGTCGTTATCATCGAGGTCAACGGTGCCCCTGCTGGTAAAACTTACAGTGAGTGGCGCCGTACCGGCGATGGTATTCAAGACAGGCGCCCTGTTGGCTTCACTTGTTAAAAAACGCGTACGGCGAAATGAATCCACGAGTACGGTGTCAACAATCGCTGCCCTGGCTAGCGGCACGCGGTTGCCGGTAAAATATTCTACGCGAACGAGGCGCGAGTCATCGTTGTCTGCACCGTACACCGAACCATATTCCAGCATGTACAGCAGGCCGTCATTGCCAAATTCCATATCTATCGGCCTCCTGAAATCTCCTTTCGATGCCATGAACTGTTCATCACGCAGGTAATTCTCATCTTTATCAAAACGCAGGCTGAATACCCAATTGCGCATCCAGTCGGCAACGAACAGTGTACCGTCGTAGTATTCGGGAAACTTATTCGGCGACGATGCACTGGCGTTATAGGTATAAAAATCTCCGCCAATGGCACAGCGGCCACCGAGGCCAAGCTCCGGAAACTTTTCTGATGCAACGTAAGGATAGGCGATCATCGGCGGCTGTGCCGGCGGCAGTTGGGTGAGGCCGGTATTGTTTTTCGAATGGTTGACGGGAGCCGAAGGATCAAACTTTCCTCCAGCGACGGTATCCTTATCAAAATCCCATTGGGTGTAGGCGCGGTTGTCGCCAACAAAGTAGGGCCACCCAAAGTTGCCCGGCTTTTTTGCCTGGTTGAATTCATCGTAACCGCGCGGTCCCCTGTCCGAATCTTCTCCTGCGTCGGGGCCGATATCTCCCCAATAGACGGTTGACGTGCGCGGGTTAACGGCTATGCGGTAGGGGTTTCTGGTACCCATTGCATAAATTTCCGGCCGCGTTTTGGCTGTTCCTTTCGCAAATAAGTTACCGTTGGGAATGGTGTAGCTGCCATCGGTTTCGGGATGTATCCTCAGTATTTTTCCTTTTAAGTCGTTTGTATTGCCTGCGCTTCGTTGCGCGTCGAGGCTGAAATGCTCTTTACCCGGGCGTTCATCAAGCGGCGCATAGCCATCCGAAGGGAACGGGCTGGTGCCGTCGCCGGTTGAGAGGTACAAATTACCGTCTTTGTCCCAGTCGAACGAACCGCCATGATGTGAGCCGCTGTTTTTTTGCACGGGCACCGTCAGCAGTACCTTTTCGGATTTCAGATCGAGCGACGAGCCATTGAGCGTGAACCGCGACAGGTTGAAGTGAAGGTTGTCTTCCGTTAATCCCGGAGGCGCATAATACAGGTATATCCAGTTGTTGCTTTTGAATTTCGGGTCGAGCGTTACACCGATCAGTCCGGTACCGCCGAGGTGGGTGACGGGAAAATTATGAACGAGCTTTGCTTTTTTCGTGGCTGGGTCGTACATGGAAAACTTGCCGAGCAGCTCACTGAAAAAAATTCTGCCATCCGGAGCCACCGCCAGTGTCATGGGTGATGCAAGGCCTTCAACAAGTGTCGTTTTGACGAAACGGTTCTGGTCGGGCATGACTACTGAATAGGATTTGTCGTAGTCAAGCGACTCGGTAGCCAAAACATAACTGAGGCCTCCTTTAAGATGTTCAATGAAAAGCGGTTCGGTGTAAGATGCTTCCGTGTGTCCGAGACCGGTGTAGAACGCCCTGCCGCCGTCGAACTCGTGGTACCAGGTGATGGGATGGAAAGCACCGTTGGTGCCTCCTTCGTAAGTGTTTTCGTCGAGTGTGGCCAGCACTTTTATGCCGGGGTAGATGGATTTGTAATTGTACCATTCGTCGGTGCGTTTCCACCTGTCGGGCAGCATGGATGATGCCGGATGACTTTTATCGGTCACATCGATAACGGCTTCCCTCACGTTGGAATTATTGGGATGGCTCTCGAAATAGGCGCCCACCAGTTGGCCGTACCAGGGCCAGTCGTATTCGGTGTCGGCAGCGGAATGTATGCCGAGGTAGCCGCCGCCCGCCTGGATGTAGCGCTCAAAAGCGGCTTGCTGTTCGGCGTCGAGCACGTTACCGGTGGTGCACAGGAAGACAACAGCATCATAATTCTTAAGGCTATCGTCATTAAAATAAGATGCATCTACGGTGGTGTCGATGGCGTAATCTTCGTCCTGCCCTATCTTCACCATGGCTTTTATGCCGTCGGGGATGCAGGTATGGTGCCACCCGAGTGTTTTGGAGAAGACGAGTATCCTGGGAGTTTTTTCGGATCGGAAGGTCAGGGAAAAGATAAACAGGGCGATAATCGCCACAGCAATCGAAATCAGCAATTTCATAGCAGGCAGAGACTTGGTTTACTGAAAAAAAAGAATTGTAAGATAGGGGATTTTTAATTTTAGAGTTAAATCGTCATTTTATGTGGGAAGAAAAAGACAACAAACTGTACAAAAAATTTGAGTTCGCCGATTTTTCGGAAGCGTTTGGTTTCATGACGCGGGTGGCGCTTGCGGCCGAGACAATGAATCACCATCCGGAGTGGAAGAATGTGTGGAACCGCGTGGAGTTTTGGCTAAGCACACACGATGCGGGAGATACTGTTACGGAGAAAGACAGGAAACTGGCGAAGAAGATTGATGAGCTGTTATAAGTTAAAACTGAAAAGTTAAAAGTTAAAACTGAAGGCATTGGGTTGTTAGAAATCAAAAGAAATCTGGCCTTATACTGCCATAAAATAAATATCTCAAATTGAGTATAGAATAAATGTATTCTACTTTTAACTTTTAAGTTTTAAGTTTTTATTCAAACGCTTTCGCCACCTGCCTGGAAGTTCCCATTCCGTCAATCCCCAGCTCCACCACATCCCCCGGCTTAAGGTAGACGGGCTGCGGCTTCATACCCATGGCCACGCCGTGCGGTGTACCCGTTGAAATAACATCTCCCGGCAACAGCGTCATAAACTGGCTGATGTAATGAACAAGAAAGGGGATTTTGAAGATAAGGTTGCTGGTATTTCCATCCTGCATCATTTTCCCATTCACGGTAAGCCATAAACGAAGATTGTCGATATTCTCGACATCTTTTCTCAGGGTAATGAACGGTCCGAGCGGCGCAAAGGTATCGCAGCTTTTTCCCTTCACCCACTGACCTCCCCTTTCGAGCTGGAATGTTCTTTCGCTGTAATCATTATGCAGGCAATAGCCGGCGATGTAGGCATTCGCATTTTCCTCCGCCACATAGCTTGCCTTTTTGCCGATGATCACCGCAAGTTCCACTTCCCAATCCGTCTTCTCGCTGCCTTTCGGTATCACCAGGTCATCATTCGGGCCAACGACGGCTGAGGAAGATTTAAAAAATAATATCGGTTCCTGCGGAGCGGTGGCACCGGTTTCTTTGGCGTGGTCAACATAATTGAGTCCGATGCAAATGACCTTTGATGGCCGTGCAAGCGGCGCTCCGAGCCGTATGTTGTCATCAACGGGTTTCAGATTATTGTGATTGTCGGACACCCATTTTGCGAGCCGCTCGATGCCATTGCCGCCAAAAAACTGTTCGTTGTATTCGCTGATGTATTCAGATACATCATATCTTTTTTCATTAATAATAACGCCTGGCTTTTCGGCACCTGGCTCTCCGAAACGTATCAACTTCATCTTAATGCAAAAATTTAATAGATGGCAATATTAGCCATAAAACAGTTAAGTTCTTACGCAATTTAGCGTGGCTTTACTGAATTTATTCTTGAATAGCCGATAAGCTCATCGGCCCTGCCGCCGAGTGGCCGGTAATAAACGAGGATGCTGTATTCATTCTCAGTCTCCCAGAGGTCACCCTCCGTTTCCGAAAAACTTGCCATGTGGCGGGGATCGTCATGGTCCTTTGTTACGTACATGTAATCATAGTAACCCTGCTTCAGCAGCAGGGATGTTTCATACACGCCTTTTTCCGCGTTGTATTTCATCTTCGCAGTATCGTCAAGATTATAATTGCTCAATTGGCCAAAAAGAAAAATATCCTTGCCCGGATAGGGCCTGTTGCCTTCGGGAACGTAAGTGAAGAGCACCGTTGCATAATCCGATTGCCAAAGCGGATTGATGCTTTCGGTGGGCTGGAGGTAGTACCTTCCATTCGCGTCGCGGTAAAAATTGAAACGCTGCCCGCTGCGCGTGCCATCGGGTTTCACGGTTATCGTTGTAGCGGTCGCGGTCGATTGGATAGCTGCAACGCGGTCGCTTCGCAGCCGAAAGCTGCGGATGTCGAGCCATCGCCATTCTTTTCCGGCAGCAAACACGGCATCATTCTCAGTATTGTATTCCAGCACGTTTCTTGAAAAAAATGTGGGCCGGATACCTGTAACGGCATTGTCCCAGCGGTTGTTCTGCAATATGGCCACTTTTATCTGCTGCTGTGCATTGACCACATCCACCCTTTCATTAAGGCTCACTTTGAACTGCACTTTCTGGTGCGTATGAAACAACTGCCCATTGTAGGGCTGCTGGATCTGTGCGGCGATGGTGGATTTATCTTCCACCACGAGCATACGCTTTGTGAACACCAGGTTGGAGGTGTCGCCATCGAGAAACACCTTCAGGATGTAATTCCCCGACCGCGAGGGAACGCAGTTGCGCTCGGGCAGCACGGCCCTGTAGTGCGTGTAACGGGTATAGGCAACCGAAGAAATACGATAGTCCGTGATCCTCGCCTGCGAAAAACCTTTGATAAAATCGAAATGGCTGAGCATTGCCGGCGTCCAGTCGGCATTGCACAATTGGAACGTGTAGGAATAGTTGCCAACGTCTCCGCCCAATACATCGAAGTGGAGTTCCATTTGCCCCACGGCGCCGAGGCGGATCACCGGGTATCCCAGTTGATTGCCCGACGGATAAAGTTGCGCCGACCTGATATTTGGCGAATAGCAGGCTTCAGGGATCTGTGAAAACGCAGACGTTAGAGATATTAAAAAAAAGAAGGCAAAAATCTTCATCCTGAACATAGGCATCAAAATAACACAAAAGCGGCTATTTTTGGAATCTAAAATTGTGCCGATTGAATATTTCCGGCTTTATCGCCAAACGAATTGCATTCAACCAACAGCGTTCATTTTCGCGCTTTGTTATCAGATTATCCGTAACGGCCACCATCATCAGCGTGATGGTGATGATCATCACGCTCGCTTTTGCTGAAGGATTTCAAAATACCATCAGCGAAAAGGTGTTCAGTTTCTGGGGGCACATCCGCATCCACAACTATGAAACCTCTCGCATTTCCATCGCCGAGGAAACGCCGATCCCTCGTAATGATTCGGTAACACGGCTCATTACAACCACCCCGGAGATCAGGACCATCCAGGCATACGCCACCAAAAATGCCATCCTCAAAACATCGGAGAATATCGAGGGCGCGCTTTTCAAGGGCGTGGAGGCAAACTATGATTTCCGCAACCTCGACAAGTTTCTTGTCAGTGGCCGCTGGATCGATTTTTCCGACTCATCGTACAGCAACGAGATCAACCTGTCGGAGGCCATGGCGAAAACGTTGAACCTGAAAGTAGGCGATAACCTGCTCATCTACTTTATCCAGTCGGGCGGCGCGTCGCCACGGCCGCGCAAGCTCACCATAGCAGGCATCTTCAAAACTGGCATTGAAGAATACGACAAGCTGATTGCGCTCGGCGATCTGCGGCTGATACAACGGCTCAATAACTGGACGGCTAATGAGGTGGGCGGATATGAAGTTTTTTTGAACGATTATAACGACATGGACCGCATCAGCGAAGACATCATGTACAAGATACCGATGGAATTCAGGAGCAGCACCATCCGTGAAATATTTCCAAATATATTCGACTGGTTGTATCTTCAAAACAAAACCATTGCAATCGTCCTCATCATCATGGTGATCATTGCAACGCTTAACCTCATCACATGCCTGTTGATACTGGTGCTGGAAAGAACCAGGATGGTAGGCATACTGAAAGCGCTCGGCGCAAGGAATTTCACAATACAGAAGATCTTTTTATTACATGGTTCAATCATCAGCATTACCGGTTTGCTGGGCGGAAATATCCTCGGTCTGCTAGTGTGCTGGCTGCAGGATAAATTTGGCTTCATCAAACTGCCCGAAGAGTCGTATTATATTTCGCAGGCAGCAGTGGATATCGTTTGGTGGCAGATTTTGCTGGTCAATATTTTCACGTTCCTCATCTGTTTCCTTGTACTGCTCATACCGACATTGGTAGTCAAAAGGATCCAACCGGTAAGGGCAATACAATTCAGATAAAAATATGACGCTGCTTATTATCCTTGGCTGTATCATCGCGCTCATCCTCCTGATCACGTGGGGAAAGATGAACGCCTTCATCGCATTTCTCATCGTCTCCATCGTTACCGGCCTCGCATTGGGCATCCCGCTGTCGGATGTCAGTCAGTCGATCCAGAAGGGTATTGGCGACACGCTCGGATCGCTGGTGATCATCATCTGCCTCGGCGCTATGCTGGGTAAGCTGGTGGCCGAATGCGGTGCGGCAGAGAAGATCACATCGGTGCTCGTAAAAGTTTTCGGCAGGAAATACATCCAGTGGGCACTGATGATCACGGGGTTCATCGTGGGCATCCCGTTGTTTTACAATGTGGGATTTGTACTGCTGGTGCCGCTCATCTTTTCGGTGGTGTACCAATACAAGCTGCCTGCCGTGTACATCGGTTTGCCGATGCTGGCGTCTATGTCGGTTACCCATGGATTTTTGCCGCCGCATCCCTCCCCTGCCGCCCTGGTGGAACAGTTCGATGCAAATATGGGTGTGACGTTGCTGTACGGCATTATGATCGCAATACCGGCGATACTGATTGCCGGCCCGCTGTTCGCCACCACCCTGCGCAATATTAAATCGGTTCCTCTCAAAACATTTCAGCCGAAAGACGTTGCAGATGATAAATTGCCTGGCGGCTTCAACAGTTTCATCACATCTCTGTTCCCGGTAATATTGTTGATTGCCACAACAATACTGTCGTTCAGCACAACAGATGCGACGGCATTAAAGTACATCAGTTTTTTCGGTGATCCTGTTATCGTGATGTTGCTGTCGCTGTTGGGTGCAACGTATACGCTGGGCATCAGGCAGGGCATTAGCATGAGCAAGATCATGAAGCTTTATGCGGATTCAGTAACGGATATTGCTGTTATCCTCCTGATTATTGGCGGCGCGGGCGCGTTGAAACAGGTGTTTCAGGACAGTGGGGTGAGCACGGAGATCGGTGCTATGTTGATGCACCTCGATGTGCATCCGCTGGTGCTGGGATGGATCATCGCGGGTGTGATTCGCATCAGCCTGGGTTCCGCTACTATCGCGGGGTTGACTACTGCGGGAATTATTGCGCCATTGATGGCGGGGTCGAGTGTGGATCCTAACCTGATGGTGTTGTCTATTGGCGCGGGTAGTTTATTATTTTCTCATGTGAATGATTCGGGTTTCTGGATGTTTAAGGAATATTTTAACCTCAGTATTAAGGATACCATCCGGTCGTGGTCGGTGATGGAGACGATTGTGGGGGTTGTTGGGTTGATTGGGGTGCTTCTTTTAAATTGGATTCTTTTTTAGATTGATTTTTTTTAGATTGGTTTTTTGGACTGCCCGGGCGCCAGTTGCACGAAGAAATTTTTTAAAAAATCAAGGGAGAAGTGTTTTAAAATAATTAAACTCTTAATAAAAAAACCTTTCACCTT
>CBIGXK010000099.1:0-11356 GCA_966193805.1 uncultured bacterium
ATGCCGTTTTAAGCAATTAAGGCGACTGGGGTTGACCACCTTTGAACATTGCGCTATAGCTAACCGCCTCGTGGAGGTTCGAGTCCTCCCTCTACAGCCACCGTAAGCCTGCAACATGCTGATTTTAAGTTTGTTGCGGGCTTTTTTGTTTTAGAACCCGTACGGAGGTTGGTGAGTGGTACCAGCGGCAATAAAAAAACGGCCCATTGGGCCGCTTGATAAGAAGGTAAAAGAACATTATTTACAATACCAGGTTGTTTTTTGCAGAACGTTGTCGGCATAGGTGTATGACAAGAGATTGCCCTTCGAATCGAACTGGTGGTTCTTATAAGTTTGCGTTTGTACGATTTTGTAGTTGGAGGGCCAGCCAGGAGTGGACTGCGGGAAAAATACACCCGAAACCGTCTTTCTCACATGCGTGGCTACCGACGGCACCCATTGCATTGCTTCCAAAATGCTAAACTCCTGGCTAATGAGATTTTGACTTGGAACGTAATTGAACGTTTTCCCAATAGCCGGTTGTTTATAATCGTAAGAGTAGATAACAGTCGACGAATATTTATCATCGGGGACCGACGAACGGTAGGTAAGTACATTTCCCAAAGAATCTCTTATAGCTGTATACGACCTGTAGATGCCGCCGTTTGCATAAACTTCTATTCCCTTTATCGCTTTTGGCGTCCCGGAGTAGTCGTATTCTATCGTAAGAGACGTTTCACCATTGGTCTTCACCCATACGCAATGTCCCCCGGAGTCGAACTGAAATGTGTAGGAAACAGGTATTTTGCCCACGGATCTTTGTCCGGCAGTACCCGATGGCGTCGTGTAGTATTCCCACGTTTCGCGCGTGCCTGTAAAATGAGCCATATTAATCGAATAAGTAAACCGGCCATTCAATTCATAAGCTTGCTGCTTTAACATCCAATGCTTCGAATTAACTCTCGAAAGCATGTTGATCGTTTTTACCCGGGTATCGGCATACAGTGTTTTGGTAAACCGGAACGGCGGCACTTCCCCCGGTTTAATGGGGTAAGCGGTCACGAAAGAAGTGGAGTGACAGGGCAACGGATATAATGCGTCATTTGAAACGGTTTCACCGTTGACGGCATCTTCTTTTACAGATAAATCTTTCTGGCAGGCTGTAAACAGCACTGCGACGCTCGAAAGAAGCAACAGCGCCTTTCCGGATAAGGTCATCACGTTTGGTGTATTTAATTGTTAAAGATTAAGAACTGCAGGAGTAATTGGAAAGAAGGTTTTCATTGAATTTTAGGGAGAAAATCGGGAAGAATCTATAGCAATATACATTGTTTCATCGGATGGCAAATAAATTCTTTTGTGCTACAGTACGATCCTTTTTCCCGAAGCGGCCGATCTTTTGGCGGCATCCAGTATCTCCATCACGACCATATTATATTCGAGCGAAGATTGATCTGCCCTGCCGCTGATTTTATCGCGCAGTACCGCCGACAGGTAGGTAATGGGATCATTTATCGGAGCCGGCAATTCTTTCACGGTCAACCTGCTTACCCGATGCTCCCTCATCCGCGTCACGATATTTTTTCCGTCGAGCGCATGATAATAACCTGTTTCGCCAAACACTTCAAGATCCTTGATCGAAAATGGCCAGTTCCATGAGGCCTCGATCTGGCCCAGAGCATTTTTATATTCCACGAGTACGGTTGCATCATCGTCAACTTTCGGATATACGTCTGGCTTATACTGCCGCACAACAGCCGTTACCGCAATGGGGCGCGCGCCTTTCATCAACCACGTCATCAGGTCAGCACCATAACATCCAAAATCATTCAACGCGCCGGCGCCATTACCCACAGGGTCCGTCAGCCAGTTAAGAAAAGCCGGACTGCAGCCTATTTCTTTAGGGCCCTGGTGCCCGTCGTGGGCCACAATCTTCCTGATTGCGCCGATGCTATCCGCCGCCACCCAATCATAAACCTGTTGGTAGGAAGGATACCACGTGGTTTCAAAATTGGTGAGCACCTTAATTCCGTAACGTTTTGCCAACGCTTCCATTTTTCGCGCCTGTTCGAGCGTGGCCGCAAGTGGCTTCTCCACCATTACATCAATGCCCAGCGGCGCACAAATTTCTACAAGATCCACATGATGCGCAACAGCATTATACCCCAGCACGGCATCCGGTTTTTTGGCGGTCAAAACCTTTTTAAGATCCGGGCTGAACAAAGAATCGGGGAGCTGATACCGCTTCGCAAAATTTTGCTGCAACGCAATGTCGGGTTCCACGATGGCAATGATGTTTACCGTTCCTTTGTTAAACTGACTCAGAATGCCATGAACATGGTCGTGGTTGAGGCCCGCCACCACTACTCTTAATGCGGGTTGTGAATTAGCAATACCCCGAATAGTAACAAAAAGAACAATTAAGCAAATAAGCTTTTTCATCACCTGTGCAGTTGAGGTGATGAAAATACGATATTTATGAAGCATAAAAACGACGAGATGGGAACCGCAGCCGGAATATTGATCCTGCCCTTGCTGGCTATTTTAACGATTGTGATGGTCACTCTGTATTTCATCACCAAAAATAAAAACTACTGGAAGGCCCTGGCCATATCCTGGGGCGTGTTGATGATGCTGTTTTTGCTGTTCGCTGTAATCAACAAAATGATGTTGCACTGAAACCGGCTACAGGCCTTTCAATTTTTCTTCAATACCCTTTCTTTCAGTATCTGTTTTCGCCAACAGACCGGCTTTTTCAAAATTTGCTTTGGCTTTTGTCGCATCTATGTTCCTGTACAATTCACCAAGCAGTACAAAATAGAAGTGATTATCCTCCAACCTAAGGAGTTCAGCTTCGGCCAGTGCCGCATTGGCACCCTTCACTTTGAATAATGCAAAGGCGCGGTTGAGTGCCACACCCGGGGAGTAATTAACCTGTAGCAACTGATCATAAAGATGCAGGATATCCTGCCACTTTTCAGGTGTATCTTCCTTCATGCAATGCCAATACGCAATTCGTGCTTCCAGGTGATAGGAAGTCATTTCGTTTCCCTCTGCCGACAATTTCAGGAAGTACGTTCCCTGTCGTATCAATGCGGCATCCCACAACTCCTCCTGCTGATCTTCATAAAGGATCACTGCATTCTGGTTAGCTTGCCTGGCACCGAACCGTGACGCATGAAAACACATCAGCGCCAGCAGCGCATTGGTTCGCGGCAAATTGGTTTTTTCATAGTCCGTTAACATCATGGCCAACCGCATAGCCTCCAGGCAAAAATCCTTTCGCAGTATCTCAGTCTGTGTTTGCGAATAATATCCTTCGCTGAAAAGCAAATAAATAATGTGCAACACATTTTCCAACCGGTTAATGATTTCATTTGCCGGCGGAAGTTCCATTTTTATCTTTTCAGCGCGAAGCTTCTCCTTCGCGCGGAACAACCGTTTATTGATCGTTTCCTTGTTAGTCAAAAACGCCTCGGCGATCTCTTCAATACCAAAACCACACAGTATTCTAAGCGCAAGGCCAATCTGTGCCTCGCTGGCGATGGCAGGATTGCAAACGGCAAACAACATTTGCAACTGACTGTCGCGAATATTTTGCTGAGAAAAATCGAATTCAGGAACTTCACCGTCGCCCGTTGATCTTAACTGTGGAACGATCTTCGTTTCAAATATTTTATTTCTCCTGAAATGATAAAGCGCCTTGCGCTTGGCAACAGTGTACAGCCAGGCGGGTGGGTTTTCCGGAACGCCTTTGCTGCTCCACGTTTCAGTGGCCTGCAAAAACGTTTCGCTGACGATGTCTTCAGCTATTTCGATGTGCTGCAAACCAAAAAGGTTGCTGATAACAGCAACCATTTTTGAGAATTCACGCTGAAACAGGCTCTTCAGATGATCGGCGGTCATTGCAAATTTCTCCTTATCCATAGATCGGTCGTATCTCCACGCTGCCGTCAGCATCGAGAACCGGACAGCCATGTGCAAGCGTTGTTGCCTCTTCAAGGTTGTCGGCTTTCACGATGAGGACACTGCCCAAACGCTCCCTTATTTCAACAAACGGTCCGTCGGTAACAACGCCTCCCGGCTTAAGCACTTTGCCTTCCATGCTTAGGCGTGTGCCGTTGTTAATGAGCCTGTCGTGCGATTCGAGGCTTTTCTTCCATGTTTGCCATTTCTTTGTGAGCGCCTGCATCTCTTCTTTGGAGAGCTTGCTATAATCAAAACTGGGTTGCCTGAATAGTAACATGAATTCTTTCATGAGTAAACGTTTTGTTTGGTTTCCTGTTTTTTGAACATGCCCGGCTCGTATGTTCCCGCAGGCGTACGGAATGCAACATTAATCCGATTATACGTGTTGATCGCAATTACCGCAATGGTAAGATCGACCACTTCTGCTTCGGAAAATTGCTCCCTCACTTCGGTGTAAACCGAATCAGGCACATGACCTTTTGTGACCAGCGTAACCGATTCGGCCCAGGCCAGCGCCGCTCTTTCGCGATTTGAATACACCGGCGACTCCCTCCAGGCGTCGAGCATGTACAAACGTTGCTCCGTTTCGCCTGCCGCCCTCAAATCTTTCGAATGCATGTCGAGGCAAAAAGCGCACCCGTTTATCTGCGACGCCCTAAAATAGACCAAATTTAACAGCGACTCGTCAAGCGGAGATTTCGACAAATACTGGTTCAATCCATACAAAGCTTTAAGGGCGCCCTGACCCATCTCTTGCACATTGATTCTTTGTTCCATCATTTCCTGATTTTGAAGTTTATTGAAACTGTTTTCATCTCAATAATGACTGACAAGCCAGGAATTGGACAGGTAGAGTAATTTTTTTAAAATACCCAAAGTCTGTTGTATGCCGCCCAGGGCCACCCTAATGATATTGCACCTCCGTTGGGAGTGGTTGTGCCGGCGAGCGCCGCGCCACTATGAAACTGTACCAGGCAATAAAGGCAAAACATACCAACGGAATGATGAAGGCAATCGACATTCCTGAGCTATCTGCAATTGCACCCATGAGCGGCGGACAAAAAGCACCGCCCGCAACGGCCATCACCAAAAAAGAAGAACCTTTTTTTGTGAGCGAACCAAGATCGCTGATGCCCAGGGCGAAAATTGTCGGGAACATCACCGACATAAAAAAGTACGTGCTGAATAAAGCGATCACCGAGGTCCAGCCGAGGCCCATCAGCACTACGCCGGTAAGAATAGTATTGGCTATCGCATAGAAAGCCAGCAACCGGTGAGGGGCGATAAACTTCATTAGGTAGGAACCGAACAACCGCCCGATCCAGAACAAACCCATGCCGCCAAAAGCCAGTATGAGTGATGCGGCCTGTTCGGGATTCTGTGGCATAAACACTTCCCCGAATTTTCCAAGGTGCGACATGATATTGCGGATAGGCGTTTCCACATCAGACATTTCTTCGGTAACATAATTGATAAAGAAGGAATTGACGCCGGTTTGAGCGGCCACATACAGAAATTGCGCGATGACCGCCAGCACAAACAACGGATGTTTCAGCAGGTTTTTCATGGACGGATCCTCTACTTCTCCGGTGTCACTTTTTTCTTTGATCTCCGGTAGTTTTGTCAATGCAAATACAATGGCCACCACAACAACCACCGAACCGATGAGCATATAAGGTGTAATGAGCGAATCGAACTTTCCGGCATTCTCATCTTCGGAGGCGCCAAAAACAAACAGTCCCCCGATCAACGGACCAAGTATCCAGCCGAGCCCGTTGAAGGATTGCGAGATGTTGATTCTCCGGGCGGCGTACTCTTTGGGTCCCAATACCGTGGAGTAAGGATTGGCGGCCGTTTCGAGGCAGGCGAGGCCGCAGGCGATGATGAAGAGCGCAAGAAGAAAGGGAACGAATGATGCCAGCATGGCTGCCGGATAGAAGAGGAACGAGCCGAGGCTAAACAACCCGAGCCCCATGATGATGCCGCGCTTGTAACCGAAGCGTTTCATGATGAGCCCGGCCGGTATGGCCATGACGAAGTAACCGATATACAGCGCAAATTGCACAAAACCGGACTGCGCTTTTGATACGTGAAGAATATCCTGGAAGTGTTTATTTAGAACATCGAGCAGGCCGTGTGCAAAGCCCCAGAGAAGGAACAGGCTGGAGATGAGGATAAATGGCAAAAGGTAGCTTGTGCCATCTGCCAATCTTATCAAAGACTTTTTCTTGTTTCTGTTCATATGGAGCATTTATGCGATTGTTGCAGGCGAAAACTTGCTTAAACGTTTAACGATTTTACGGAAAAAAAATTAGAAATCGTCTTTCAAAAGAAACGATTGGCCGAAAAACTAACAAGTTTTTGAAATTAAAGTACCCGGTCTCAGGAAAACAAAAAGGGGCCCTTTCGGACACCCTTTTATACTTACTAACCCAAATATGTTTTAGCTATTCTGAGTTTGCTGTTAATTGAAGATGGAAAAATCGAAATGAAAATCGAACATCGACCATGGGAAATGCGGTTGACAGATGCGGTTTAGGCCTCCTGCAATTCTTTTAGTTTTTCCCTGATCTTCGATTCGATCTCTGTAGCAAGCCCTGGATTGTCGCGCATCAGTTGCTTGACAGTTTCCCGCCCCTGGCCCAGTTTATCGCCATTGTACGAGAACCACGATCCGCTTTTCTGAATGATGTTTAACTCAACACCCATATCTATAATTTCCCCATTCTTGGAGATACCTTCACCGAATACGATATCAAATTCAGCACTGCGGAAAGGAGGCGCCACTTTATTTTTTACCACTTTTACCTTCACCCTGTTTCCCACCGCCTCATCGCCGTCTTTGATCTGGCTCATGCGGCGGATATCCAACCGGACAGACGCATAAAATTTCAAAGCGTTTCCGCCTGTTGTGGTTTCGGGATTGCCGAACATCACCCCGATCTTTTCTCTCAGTTGGTTGATGAAAATACAGATGGTATTCGTTTTATTGATAGTGGCGGTCAGCTTCCTCAATGCCTGTGACATCAGCCTCGCCTGTAAACCCATCTTACTATCACCCATTTCGCCTTCGAGCTCTCCCTTCGGCACGAGTGCCGCAACAGAATCGATCACCACTACATCCAGCGCACCGGAAAGGATCAGCCTGTCCGCGATTTCGAGACCCTGCTCTCCATAATCAGGCTGCGAGATCAGCAGGTTGTCGACATCAACACCAAGCTTCTTTGCATATATGCTGTCGAAAGCATGCTCGGCATCGATGATGGCACACATACCGCCTTTTTTCTGAGCTTCGGCAATAACATGTATCGCGATAGTGGTTTTACCGGAAGATTCAGGTCCGTATATTTCCACGATCCTTCCCCTCGGCAAGCCACCGACACCCAGGGCTGTGTCCAGACCTATCGAACCTGTGGATACCACTTCCATGGCTTCCTGGGATCTCTCATTCATCATCATCACACTTCCCTTGCCGAAATCCTTGTCGATTTTGTCCATCGTCAGCTTCAGCGCCTTGATCTTTTCGGTGTTTGTATTTGAATTTGACATGTTCGTTTGATTTAATGGGTAAAGTAATTGTTTGTCAAATGTAGAGAAAATTATCTTATCAACACTAATAATTTTAGCAGAAAAAAACTAACTGTTTTAGGGGAAATAACGGTGAAACTTTGAGGAAAAAACGGTAGGGAATCACGTCACCACTATCGCAGCTACCTGGCTCAGTACGCCCAATACCAACCCCGCATACACCTCGAAAGGCCTGTGCGTGGCAAGCACCAGCCGTGAACTGCACACAGCGCCCGCCACCAGCACACCCGCGGCAACATACCAGGCGGCGCCGCCTTCCATACCGTACGACAGCATGCCGAAAAACCACAGCGTACCTCCCATCGCCAGGCCGTGAAGACTCACCTTGAACGAAATATTCGCCAGCCACGCAGCAATGATCGTAATAAAACTGCCCAGCAAAAACTGGCGGTAAAGCAATGGGATGTCCGTGAAATTCCTTAACACAAACCAGCACCAGAAGTAAAAAATCATCGCCGCGGCAAGGGGAATGATCCGCTCACGCATCGACTCCAGGTACATATTACGGATGAAACCCAGCCTCCAGCATAAAAACACCGTCATGGCAGGGAAAAAGGTGAGGTTCACCGCCACCGTTGCCAGCAG
Organism: uncultured bacterium; assembly: GCA_966193805.1. Lineage (GTDB taxonomy): Bacteria > Bacteroidota > Bacteroidia > Chitinophagales > Chitinophagaceae > Flavitalea. The sequence goes on from CBIGXK010000099.1 coordinate 8,122, forward strand.
CCGTATCTTCCGCGTATCATCGTAACCGGCAAAAAGCAAAGGATGAACATACAACGCAAAACACGTTGCATACACCGGCACAAATAAGGGATGAAAAATAATGGAAATAGTGCGCGCAAAAATTTTTTCCGGGGTTTGCCTTTCGTGCACTGCCTGTTCGTGGGTGTCTGTGGTGATCATAGTTCCTTACGCAACCTGGCCACAGGTATATTTAATTGCTCCCTGTACTTGGCCACTGTACGGCGCGCAATGTTGTACCCTTTTTCCTGCAGCAGCTCGGTAAGCTTTTCGTCGCTCAACGGTTTTTTCTTGCTTTCTCCCTCGATAAAATTGCTCAGGATTTTTTTCACCTCCCTTGTCGACACTTCTTCGCCGCTATCGGTACTTAACGATTCACTGAAAAAGAATTTAAGACGGTAGGTGCCGAATTCGGTTTGCACGAACTTGCTGTTTGCCACGCGGCTAACGGTGGATATGTCGAGCCCGGTACGCTCGGCAATATCTTTCAGAATCATCGGCCGCAGCACCGTCTCATCACCCGTAAGAAAAAATTCGTGCTGGTACTCCATAATGGTTTCCATCACACTGCTAAGCGTGTGCTGCCGCTGCTTGATGGCATCAATGAACCACTTGGCCGCATCTATCTTCTGCTTAATGAATAGTACCGCCTCCTTCTGCCGCCTGTCTTTTTTGCTGCCCTTGTCGTAATCCCTCAGCATATCCCTGTACCCCTCGCTGATGCGCAGGTCGGGAGCGTTCTTGGAGTTAAGCGTGAGCTCGAGTGTACCCGCATTATTAAATATGAAGAAGTCGGGCACCACGTAGCTCTCAGCCTTGTTGATGTCGGTATGGTTACCCCCGGGTTTGGGATTCAGCCTGATGATCTGGTTGATCACCTCCTTCAACTGGTCGTCCGACAGGTTAAGCCCACGCTGAATTTTGTCGTAATGCTTTTTGGTAAACTCGTCGAAATAGTTGGTGAGCACATCGATAGCCATTGCCACTTCCTTCTTCATGTGCCGCTGACGGTAAAGCTGCAGCAGCAAACATTCCTGCAGGTTTCTCGCCGCCACCCCGGGAGGATCGAACTGCTGTATCAACCGGATCACCTCCTCCACTTCCTCCTCGTTCGTCTCGATATTCTGCCTGAACGCCATGTCATCCACTATGGCAGCGGTCTCGCGCCTGAGGTACCCGTCATCGTCTATGCTGCCTACAATCTGCTCTGAAATTTTTTTCTGCTTGTCGTCAAGCTTCAACATGCCCAACTGCTCCTGCAAATGCTCATGAAAAGAAGTATGAATGCGGTAGGGTACCGTTTTGTTCTCATCTACCTCGGGGTAGTTGTCATCCTTCATTTTATATTCTGCTATCTCCCCGTCATCGTCCGTCACATAATCGCTGATATCAATGTTATCATACTCATCTTCCGTGCCCTCAGACTCAAACTCATCCTCGGCAGCGCTCTCAAACTCATCCTTTTCGTCGAACTCATCGTCATAATCCTCTTCCGACTGCTCCAACGCAGGGTTTTCTTCGAGCTCCTCCTTGATCCTCTCTTCAAGATTAGCCGTAGGCACCTGCAGCAGCTTCATCAATTGGATTTGCTGCGGCGATAATTTTTGTAGTAACTTTTGCTGTAAACTTTGACTCAGTGCCATAATCTATCCTACGGTTAGAAGCGTCCAGCCCGCTTCTTTTAAAAAAAAATTTGCCCTTTCCACAAAAATCAGGCCGTAAATTTACAACAAAATAAACAGGGGTGAACACCTTCATCTATAAATTTATTATTGCCTTTTGCGCCATTATTTTTTCGCATCACCTTCAGGCGCAGTCTTCGCCGCCCGAAAACCCGATTCGTTTCCATCTTTCCGACTCCCTGTATTCCGCCCGCCCGGCATTCCGTCTTTCAAAAGACATTTACGTCAAAAACCTCGGGCTGATGTGCCGGCAGGAATGGAAAATGGAAAAATACCTCAAGGTGCCCCTCAGCATTCGCTTGGGCTCACTTGAACACTGCAACTACCTCGAAGGAAAAAACAAATGATTATACCACCTGCTTGCTCATCGCGCTCTTAATGGCGCTCACGAGCGCCTTGCCTTTTTCTTTGACCTGCTCTTCCGGCCACGACAAGCTGATGAGTGTTGAAATGCAACGGCTCATCACCGCATCACTGGCCGAAAAACTTTTATTAGCCTGCTTTTTTACGGCCTCTTTCAGGTCGGGCGACAAAGAATTTAATGTACTCGCACTTTTCAGGTGCTGCCAGCCCCTGATGTAATGCCAGTTATTGTCATACCAATAAAAATTACCGGCAAGCGCATTTTGTGATTTGAGCTCATTCACCACGGCCCGGGCATCGGCTTCGTCGGGCAGGAACCAGCTTAGAAATGTGCAACTGTCGCCCTGCTCGTCGGGTATCTTCCTGAAACTAACGCCAGGCACTTCAGCCAGCATGTCTTTGATGATCCCATGATTTTTTCTCTGAATTTTTAAAAATTCCCCGAGCTTTTTTATTTGTGCAAGGCCCACGGCGGCATGCAATTCGGATATCCTGAAATTGTATCCGATAAACGGATGAAGATCTGCGCCCCTGTCAACACCTTTATGGTCATGCCCATGATCACTATAACCATCCAGCTTCGCATATAGCTCAGCGTTATTGGTGAGCACCGCGCCGCCTTCTGCGCAGGTAAGCGTTTTAACAAAGTCGAAAGAAAAAGCGCCTGCATCGCCAATAGTTCCGAGATATTTGCCTTTGTATTTTGCGCCGGCACTCTGACAAGCATCTTCGAACAATACCAGTTTATGTTCGCGGCAAATGGAAACAAGTGCATCCATGTCTGCCATCGCGCCGCACATATGAACCGGCATCACGCATTTTGTTTTTGGGGTGATGGCAGCTCTAACCGCTGCGGGATCGAGCGTTAGCGTTTCATCCACATCGGTAAGAACAGGCACCGCACCCACACTCAGCACCGCTTCGAAACTGGCCACAAAAGTGAAACAGGGCATGATCACTTCGTCGCCGTACCCCACACCCAGCGATGCCAGCGCTGTGGTAAGTGCCGCCGTGCCGCTCGACACCAACTGAGTATATTTAGATCCGAATGTTTTGTTGATTTCTTCTTCCAGTTCCTTCGCCTTCCACCGGCCCTTGCGAACGCCATCAAATCCATAGCGCATCATTACTCCGGTTTCCAGCACCTCATTTACCTGCTTTCTTTCTTCTTC
>CBIGXK010000100.1:0-11295 GCA_966193805.1 uncultured bacterium
GTGTTGGAAAAATGGAGGGAACTGGTGCCTGGCCAGTACATCGATTACTCATTTATGGATGAAGATTTTAACGACATCTACCGCGCCGAACAGCAGATGGGAAAATTATTTGTGCTGTTCACCTGCCTCGCCATTGCCATCGCCTGCCTCGGGCTGTTTGGTTTGTCGGCCTACTCGATAGAAAGGCGCGCCAAAGAGATTACCATCAGAAAAATACTCGGGGCCAACGGACTTTCTATCTTAACCATGTTGTTGATAGATTTTCTGAAAATGGTTTTTATCTCCATTGTCATTTCGGTGCCCGTTTCCTGGTGGGTTATGCAGAAATGGCTGGAAAATTATGCGTACCGTTCGCAGCCAGGTGGCGGGTTGATTGCCATTGCCGGTTGCATCGCTGTTGCCAGTGCATTACTCACAATAAGTTATCAGGCGGTACGTGCAGCAAATGTAAAAGCCGTAACCGGCCTGAAGCATGAGTGATGGATGTGGGCTAAAATAAACACCGTTACAATCTAAATCATCCTACCTTAAGTCCTTATCTACGCCGGTGGGCTTCCAGGATTTTGAAGAAGCTGAATCCAGCACAGCGGCGCAGACTTTTTGGGTTTCGAATGCATCCTTAAATGTGGGCGCACAGTCGGAATTGCCTTCAAGGCTCTTGAAAAAATCTGCGGCCTGGTGAATAAAACTATGCTCGTAGCCAATGCCCGTTCCCGGGATCCACCACCTCTTCATGTACGGCTGGTCGCTGTCGGTAACCAGTATCGATCTCCATCCGCGCAGAATCCCTTCATCGCGATGATCGAAATACTGCAGCCTGTTCAGGTCGTGCAGATCCCATTTGAGCGATGCGTGCTCACCATTGATTTCAAACGTGTATAACGCCTTGTGCCCCCTTGCATAACGGGTAGATTCAAATAAACCCAGCGACCCGTTTTCGAAACGGCAATGAAACAAGCAGGCATCGTCAATACCCACCTTCTGCATTTTACCGGTAGCCTGGTGAACCCGTTCCTTAATAAATGTCTCGGTCATGGCCGAAACATCTGTAATTTTCCCGTTCAGCCACATAGCCGTGTCAATGCAGTGCGCCAGCAAGTCGCCGGTAACGCCTGAACCTGCAGCATCCACATCTATTCTCCACAACGCCTCGCCACCTTGCGGCAGGTTTGCATCAATTGTCCAGTCCTGCAAAAAATTAGCGCGGTAGTGAAATATCTTTCCCAGCTTGCCGGAGTCGACCACCTGCTTGGCCAGCGTTACCGCGGGAATGCGGCGGTAATTATACCAAACGGTGTTTTTAACGCCGGATTGCTCAATGACGTCAACCATTTTTTGCGCCTCTTCGAGATTACGCGCGAGAGGTTTTTCACACAAAACCATTTTGCCGGCAGCAGCGGCAGCCACCGCAATTTCCATGTGCGAATCGTTGGGTGTGCAGATATCCACCGCATCAATATCATCGCGTTTAATGACCTCTTTCCAATCTGTTACGTACGATTCATACCCCCACTGTTCTGCAAATGCTTTCACTTTATCTTCTCTTCTCGAGCACACTACCTTTAGCACGGGGCGATATGCAAGCTCCGGAAAGAAATCGCCAATCCTCTTGTAGCCATTTGTGTGCGTGCGGCCCATGAGCCCGCAACCAATCAATCCAATGCGTAATGTCTTTTTATCCGCCATAAAGAAGCACTTTTAACTTTTAAGTTTTAACTTTTTAATTATCCTTCCCATCCATGCAGTTCCCTTACTTTAATCATGGTGGCAAGGATATCGTTCCATGTTTGCTGCTGCATCATCACTTCATTCGGGAACATACATCCATCCCAACAGATATGCTTAAACGCTTTTGTGAGTTTGCCATTTTCGTCGCGCAGCCAGTAGCCGGCATCATGCGCTATATCCAGCTTACCGTTAGGGTCGGTGGCGAGGCAGTGTCGTCCTGTTTTGTCGTGCGAGCCGGACCCATGTACCGTGCCGTCGTTTTGTGCTACGTGGAAGTCAATCGTCCATGGGCGCAGCACCTTCGTCAACTTCTTCAAACCCTCTTCAATAGCCTTATGGTCGTTGAGTTGAAAATCTTCCGGAACTATGCGGTGCTCAGGAGCATTGTAACCAAGGAGGTAAAGAAAGGTGTGCGACATATCGGCCTGGAAACCTATGTTCGGCCGGTCAACCGCTTCGAGTGTATCTACCATCGTTTTCCAACTGTGCATGCCTCCCCAGCATATCTCGCCTTCTGCGGCAAGCTTTTCGCCATAGTCGGCGGCAATGTCGCAGGCCTCTCGAAAAGTTTGTGCGATGAGCTTCGTGTTTTCTTTTGCATCTTTCGACCAGCTCTCCGGGTTTGTGGCGGAGTCGATGCGGATCACTCCGTAAGGCCTGACACCCAGCTCGCGCAGCTCCTTTCCGAAGATGCAGGCATTTTTTACCTGTTCAACGAACCGTGCCCTGTCGTCGGCGCTGCCCATTGCCGAGCCGCCCGATGGAGGCCATATTGCCGCCACGAGACTGCCTATGTTCAGGTTTTTCGCCTGTACCTTGTCGGCTAGCTTTTTCATGGCATCTTTCGACGTGTCGGAGAGGTCCGGGTCGAACAAACCGATATCTATGCCATCGAATTTTTGGCCGTTAACTTCGGCGTTGGCCGTCATTTCAAGCATTTTGTCGAAAGGAATCATCGGCTCTGAGCCGGGGCCCTTCCCTACTACTCCGGGCCATGTGGCGTTGTGAAGTTTTGGATAGTTATTCATGAGATAAAAACTTAAAAGTTAAAATTTGTTTGGTGTTTTCGTTTTGGCTTTTTTCGGTCCACCCCCGGCGCTTCGCGCCACCCCCGCCAGCGGGGGATACATCTCTCGTCTCACGTCTCCCGGCTCACCTCGCGCCCGGCCCGAAATGCTTCAGCATCACCAGCGGGTCCGTCTTCGACAAATTCACAATTTTCACACCCTCTTTTGCGGCCGGCTCACTTACAAAAAACTCGTCGTTGGTCAACTGTCCGTACCGGATCAGCGCAGGCGTCTCCACTTCCCACACACCCATCGTTCCCCTGCCCTGCATCATGATCATCCCGTACGCCCCATCATCTTTTATTGTAACCGATGCACCGGGCAACACAGTCAGTTCCTTCGCGCTGAAATCATCCGACTTGTAACAGATCCATTTTTCACTATAACCCTGTGCCTTCATCTCTTCCATATCCTTCACCGGCAACGGTTCCATAAACCTGTTCTTTCGCATGTCGGGGTCAACATTCAGTTCCCAGTCGAGCAGCTCCACCAGCGAATCGAAATCACCGACACTCTCCTTCGGCGATCCGTTCCACAGCAATTCTTCGGGTACAATCGCTTCGTTCACCAGCGACTGAAACATCGCAAATACGTCAGAGGCCTTTTGCGGCTCATAAGTACACAAACTTCCGGGGGCATGCAGCAAACCAGGGGGAACGTCCCAACCGGTGCCGGGCTCCAGCCTGTATGCCTGTGAATAATTCGTGATCTTGTTGTCGCCCTTTGTAAAATTAACGAGGCACTCCCTGATCTTTTCTTTTGGCGTGCCCGGCGCCACGCCGATAAAGGTGTATGGAAAATCTCCTCCATGATTATTCACCTGAGGAGGGAAATAATAAGCTTCCGGTTTTCCCAACTGGCCGATCAGCGCAGCCTTATCATCTGTGTGATGAACGTGATGGGGCAGCGGGCCCATGTTATCAAAAAACTTGGAGTACATCGGCCACAGACCGTATTCATCCCACAGGCGCTTCCCTATTAATTGTCCTTTCAACTCCTCCACGGCATCCTTCAATAAAAACTGCAGTTCTTTTTTCCCATCAGTAAAAACCACCTGGCTCAACCCTTCATTATGGCCGGTAAGCGGACCGTTCTTGGCAGGCGTGGTCGACGAGAACCAACGTTCATCAATGCCGCCGCGGTTTCCTCCCAGCACATAATAATCGTCGGGATGCAATTTGATTCTTCTGCCCGGAACACAGAATGAGCGCGGCACCCAATTGGGCGCGAGCCTTAATATTCCCTTTCCCTGGTCGAATGCTTTTTCTGCTTGTTTATTTTCCATTTGTATCGGTTAACTGATTTATTGAATCCCGGATCTCGAGGCGAACATCGTAGTTCCTTGTTTCGCCCGGTTGAAGAAAGATCAAAGTATTTTCTTTCCGTGCTGCCGACTGCCCGATCGGCGGATGTGTGCCCGGCTCCAGTCCCGTAAGGTATTCCCTGCGGCCCCAATGCTGCCAGTTAGTGAACCACGGCAACTGTTTTTTGTTGAATGTCATCTTAACCGCCAAATTCAAATTCTTATTTTCAATGCCACACGCACACTCTCCGTTGTCCTTCCCGTCAAGGTCAAAAAAAGCAACCGCTTCTCCGGCACCAAGGTGCTCATCCAGCGGCGGCGGGCAAATTTTATAGTCATTGTGTTCGTTAAATATAGAAGCGTTATTTTTTCCCTCGCGTACAAACATCCTGCCCGTCCATAACAGTCGGGCGCCTTCATCAATCAGCGGCCATCCAAAATTGAAATGATACAGCAACATATGCGGAACGGGTTGGTTGCCGCAATTTGTAACCTCGTCGTGTATGCGAATAACAGGCGTTCCCAAAATGGATGAAACCGTTCTTTTCAATTGAAGCGAAGGGCCGAATATTCGTGTTTCACGAATAATGCCGGTGATGCTCATCTCCATCGCGTTGCGCCACGGGTCGGGCTGGATGATGGACTCGATTTCGGCTGGGGAATTACTGATCAATCCGTGCAGTCCGCGTTCCCCAAACTCATCTTTTTCGGGGCCGCCTACATGCGAAAGTCCGCAAGTGGTAAGCAAACCGCCGGTAAAAGTGCGCAGCCAGTCAGCCCCTTTATCCGAAAATGGCTGCGGCGACGATACACCTTTATTGCTCAGCCAGGCAATGCTGTGCCTGTTATAAAAAGTATCGGCAATATCCATCGCACGGTCGATAACAACTTTATACCTGAGCCCCGAACCCGTGTTGATCCACGCGATGCGCGTACCCCGCCCTGCGCCGTTATCTATCACCGACGTTTCAATACCTCCAACCTGTGCAACATTGGAAATTTTATCGGCAGCCTGTTCGTGAAAATAATTCTCAAATGTGAATTGTGTTGGCATCGCAATCAAAATCTAATTTAATGAAATACTCCGAACTGGAATCGTTCGGTAACATTACAAAAAAACTTAAATGCATTTGTATTTTACTTAGCTTGCCATCAGTAATTTTAAAACGATTGAAATGAAATTCTTCACTGCCGGAACTATTCTCTCATGTATATTATTTATCTCTCATCCTGTTGCAGCACAGCACAGTGAAGCATCGTTCACGCAAATGTTCGATGGAAGATCATTGGAGGGATGGAAAGGAGATAAAACTTATTGGAGGGTGGAGAATAATACGATTATTGGAGAAACGACTCCCGAAAAGGTTTTGAAAGTAAACACCTTCCTGATTTATGATGTTGCACAGCCCGGCGATTTTGAGCTGAGAGGAGAATTCAGGATCACCGCCGTAGGTAACAGTGGCATTCAGTACAGAAGTGAAATGGTGGAAGGTGTTCCGTACGCGCTCAAAGGTTACCAGGCAGATATTGACGGTGAAAATGTTTATACGGGTCAGAACTACGAAGAGAGGGGCCGTGGCTTCCTCGCAAAAAGAGGTGAAGAAGCTGTTTTGGAAAAAGGAAAAAAGCCAGCCATTGTGGCTCATATAGGAGATGGCGATTCATTGAAATCCTTGATTAAGAAAGGAGGATGGAACCAAATAAGGATCGTTGCAAAAGGCAACCGCGTGCGTCATTACATCAACGGCGTCCTCATGAGTGAGATCACCGACAACGATACCCAGGCCCGTAAAATGAACGGCCTCATCGGCTTGCAGGTACATGCGGGCCCGCCAATGAAAGTAGAATACAGAAACCTTCGCATTGCCTACTGACAATTAAGTTTTAAATCTTAACTTATACGCGTTAATATAACGGTGGCCCTGCTGCAGATAGCCGGCGACCAACCGAGCGCGTAAACCCAAAAGCTTGCATATGAATGCTCTTTCCAGAAGGACTTTTTTACAAAATACAACCCTGGCGGGAGCCGCCATGCTTGTCGCCAATCTCGAGAGCCTGGCGAAAACAACAGGTCAGAAAAAAATCAAAGTGGCACTTATTGGTTGCGGCAGCGTTTCGGGCAAGTACCTGCCCCATCTTTCCCAATCTCCTTATGTTGAACTGGTGAGCGTATGCGACATCAAATACGACCGCGCCCGGAACCGCGCAAAGGAGTTCAATGTGCCCAATAGCTATCCACATATCGACAAGATGATGGAAGGCCCGCAGTTCGACCTCATGGTAACGACTACCGATATGCAGGAACACGGCCGCCTCAACAAGATTGCGCTGCAACGCGGGCACCACGTATGGAGCGAAAAGCCGCTGGCAAACACTTACAAAGAAGGAAAGGCGCTTGTTGACTTCGCCAAACAAAAAAACCTCAGAATATGGGGGGCGCCCGCTGTGGTGAACAGCCCGCAGTTTGCCTACATGTCGAAGGCGTTGCAGGGAGGAAAGCTCGGAAAAGTTTCCTGCGCACATGCACACTACGGTCATACCGGCCCCACCTGGTCGGCCTTCTTTTACGAGGTGGGCGGAGGAAGCCTGCCGGACCTGGGCGTGTATAATATAGCCACGCTTACCGGATTGCTGGGTCCCGCCAAATCGGTGGTGGCGATGACAAGCATCGTTACGCCGGAAAGAACGGTGGACGACAAGGGCAAAATACCGGTGAAGGCCGAAGATAATGCCATGCTGCTCCTGGACCACGGTGCCGGAATCATTTCGCACGTACAATGCGGTTTCAATTACTTCGATCCGTATGGTCACGAGGGAACCGGACAGGAAAAGCCTTCTATCGTAATATGGGGCACAGAAGGCAACATGTCGCTCGTGGGTTACGACTGGGCGCCGCATGGCGTTGATATGGTGACGAAGGATCATGAGGCCCCGCAGCGTTTCGTTCCCGATCCTAAAGATTACGTGTGGGAGCAGGGCGCCTCGGTAATCTCCGCATCGCTGGCCACCGGTACGGAACCACTCATCAATGTGGAACACGCGTTGCATGTGCTGGAGATCATTGAGGGCACAAGAGAATCAGGAAAGACCGGCAAGAGGATAAACCTTCAATCTACTTTTAAATGGCCCATGGTGTAGCGAACGGCCATGAATAGACCCTATGACCCGGGAGATAAAAAACGCAAGAAGGGCAACATTACTCAGTTTCTTACTATGTGGGATAGCCGTTTCGGCGTGGGCGCCGATGGTGCCGCTTGCCAAGCAACGCACCGGGCTGAATGATGCCGGCTTGGGCATTATTTTACTGTGCATGGGTGGCGGCGCCATTTTCACGATGCCCTTTGTTGGCCCCGTCATTCAAAAAACAGGCAGCAGGATCGTCATTGTCATCAGCAGTCTGGTTGTTGCGTTGGTTTTGCCGTTGTTGACGGTGATGAGTTCCCCTTATGCACTCGCCGGCGCACTGTTTGTTTTCGGCGGTGCCATCGGCAGCCTCGACGTATCCATGAACGCCCAGGCCGTGGTGGTGGAAGAGAAAATGAAGAAGCCCGCAATGTCTTCTTTTCATGGGATGTTCAGCGTGGGAGGACTCACGGGATCGATGCTGTTCGGATTGCTGTTGATGCTGAAGCTTACGCCGCTTGTGTCGGCCGCAATTATCTCTGCAGCAATTATCGTTGCCGCGCTGATTCACTTCAAAAGTTTCCTCGACCACCCGGCAAAAGAAGCTTCTCCTGCTTTCCGGTTCAGACTGCCTAAGGGACCGGTGATCATGCTGGGCGTATTTTGCTTTATCGTTTTCCTATATGAAGGCGCCCTGCTCGACTGGAGCGCGCTGCTGCTGAGGGAGAACAGGGGTTTCGGTGTTTCGATGGCCGGCGCCGGTTACGCTGTTTTTTCCGTAGCCATGGCCATCATGCGGTTCACCGGCGATGGCCTTGTTCACCGGTTTGGGGCAGAAAAAATTGTTTTTTATGGAGCCGTCCTTACGGTGCTTGGCCTGTTGCTGGTGGTAGCGGTGCCCTGGCAGGCCACAACCATTGGCGGCTTCCTGCTTATCGGAATAGGTGCGGCCAATATTGTACCTGTGCTGTTCAGCGCCGCCGGTAAAGCCGACAGCAAGTCGCCCGAGCTGGCCCTTGCAGCGGTAACTACCATGGGTTATGCGGGCCAGCTTGCGGGCCCTGCACTGATCGGATTTGCGGCGCACCTAACCAGTTTGCCCATCGCGTTGGGATTGCTCGCGGCGCCTTTGTTGTTGGTGGCGTTGAGGTTTAGGAAGAAATAGAAAGCTCCATCCGCTGATGCATCATCCCTGCTTCTTCAAATAATTCTCCGACACAGATAAATCCAAACGATTCATACAAACGCACCGCAGGTAACTGGGCGTTTAGGTACACGAGCCGCTTTTTATCGGGCAGGTCGTCGAGCACGGCGCGCAGCAGTGCGGCCCCCACTCCTCTCTTCCTGAATTGCGGAAGTACCGCAAACCGTTCCAGTTTATACCCACCGGCAGTATTGCGCCACCTGGCCGCACCGCAGGCAACGTTATCGCAAATGGCAAGAAAGTGATGTGACTCATCTTCCCGGGAATACTCCAGGCCGGCAGGCACACCCTGTTCCTCCACAAACACCTGCCTTCTTATCGAAAAGACCTCCGGCAGTTGCGTTTCATCATCCACCTTCTTTACCTTTATAAGGCTGTTCATCATGCAATTTACAAATGATGAACGCTTAGGTGTGGCCCTTACTTTGTATGTAAGAAATGTAAAATACCAACCATGATTGAAAAACAATCAATAAACGGCCGCGACGTATGGGTGGAAATTCAACAGCAACCCGCTAACAGGCGAAACCCTCACATCATCCCCACAGAATACTTCACTGCCCGCTATTTTCTCCGGGAACCCGGAACCGACGACGGGGGAAAATGGCTCACCGGCGAAGACGGCGAACCGAAACTCTTTGAATCTCCCGTGGCAGCGCTCACCTTTGTGAGCCGGCAGCTAGCCGACGAAACTTCGAAAACCCGATGAACGTATATTTTATCAGCGGACTTGCCGCAGACAAAAGAGTTTTTAAAAATATCGAGCTGCCGGCGGGATACACGCCCTATTATCTTGACTGGGTTATGCCTCGCGGAAATGAGAGTCTGCAGGAATATGCCGAAAAACTCACTGAAACAATGGATCCTTCGCAACCATTCGTTGTACTTGGCCTTTCGTTTGGCGGCATGCTGGCCATCGAGATCGCTAAAAGGTTTCCGGCGGCCAGGGCCATCCTTATCTCCAGCGCTGCGTCTCCTCAAAATCTGCCGGTATACATGCGCCTCGCGGGAAAACTGAGGCTCCATAGAATAGTACCGATTTCTATCGTGAAAATGGCCGCGCTCACCAAAAGATTTCTAACAGATGAGACGAAGGAAGAAAAGAAGTTCCTCAGGGAAATGATCAGGCAATCGGATCCGGCATTGATCCGGTGGTCGATGAATGCTGTTTTGACCTGGCACGCCGAAGCGCCTGGCCTGCGTTACATCCACATCCACGGCAGCCGCGACGGAATACTTCCTCTCAAATATGCCGGCGCCACGCACGTCATTCGCGGTGGCGGCCACCTGATGATCCTCAGCCGGGCGAAAGAAATCAATGGCATCCTTCGCCAAACGCTCCTTACCGCCGGTTGAATCACTTTACCACTTATCGGCCGTGTATTGAATTCCCGCTTTCTTCCTGATGGCGTCAAGCACTTCCATGAGGTCGATCGTATCCTGGTGCGTCATCACCGGACTTTCGACAAGGCCCTTTTCCAGGCACTCCACCACGTGGCGCGCTTCGTGCTGGTAGCCGAAGCCGGTATTCTCATTTTCAAAAACGATGTTTTGAACGGTGTCGGGCCTCCCCGGGTAAAATTCAATGGTGCTTTCGGGTGCGTAAAAACGATGGGTGAGCTTGATGCGGCCGTTCGGTCCGCTAATTTCTGCTTCGGTGGGCAGGTGTGTGGTGAAACTTGAAAACAACTGCGCCATTGCGCCGTTGTTATATCGGAACAGCACGGCGCACTGTGCGTCGATGCCGGTGGCTGCGGGCGACATGAAAGCATCAATATGGTCTGGTTTTCCCAGCACGCTCATCGCCATAAACACATTGTAAATTCCTATGTCGAGCATGGTGCCTCCTGCCAGCGCAGGATCGAATAAACGCTGCGGCACCGGGTGTTCGGCCCGGAAGCCGAAATTGATCAAGACCGACTCCACCCCACCCACAACGTCGTCGTCGAGCAACTGCTTCAGTCTCCTGTAATGAGGGAGGAATTTCGTCCAGAGCGCCTCCATCAGGAATAATTTTTTCTCGCTGGCCAGCCTGATCATTTCTTTCGCCTGTTCGGAGTTGACGGCAAATGCTTTCTCGCACAATACCGCTTTGCCGTTTTCAAGGCACAGGCGCGTATGCTCGAAATGATGGCTGTGCGGTGTGGCCACATAGATTACATCCACATCTGCACTCGCCACAAGCTCCTCATAACTGGCATGAACATGCGGAATCCTGAAATCTCTTGCGAACGATTCAGCCTTTTCGCGGTTGCGGCTGCCCACGGCTGCCAGCGCGGCCCCTTCCACCAACGCCAGGTCGGATGCAAATTTCCTTGCTATTTTACCCGCACCGAGAATACCCCATTTTACCATATAATTTTTTTTTATTGAATACCGCAAACATACTGTAACCTTTTTTCATAGGACCTCGTCACATCAGCTAAAGCACCAGTTCAAGCGACAATCATGAGAAAAATTTCCATCCTGTTTATATTGGCGGCGGGCATGTTCACTTCTGCATTCAGCCAGCAGGCACAGGTTACCGACACAACTGCAAAAGACACGATACTTCCCTTTCAGTCACAGGAACTTAAAGAGGTGAAGGTAATAGCAAGAAAAAAATTTGTGGAACAAAAAATCGACAAAATCGTTATTAATGTAGATGCAGCCATTTCCAATGCAGGGACCACTGCCATGGATGTGCTCGAAAAATCGCCCGGCGTACTGGTCGATAAGGACGGCAACATCAGCCTCAAAGGCAAGCAGGGCGTAATGATCATGATAGATGGAAGGCCCACTTACCTTTCCGGTCAGGACCTGGCCAGCTATTTAAAAGGCATGGAATCATCACAGATCGAACAAATCGAGATCCTGACGAACCCTCCCGC